>CAIOAQ010000547.1 GCA_903856025.1 uncultured beta proteobacterium | reverse complement strand
CCCTACTATGTGTATTCCACCGACATGGTCGAAGGCGCGCACCATTTCATCGTGCCGCACCGTCGTATGCTCGAACTTTATGAAGGTTTGCGTGGCTGGATCAGTGGACCGGCCGTGCCTACCTTCATCGTTGATGGATTGGGCGGTCTGGGCAAGCTGCCGATCATCCCCAGCTATGTGCGTGAAGAAGCGCTGCCCGATGGCTCAGGCACCACCGTGAAGTGCCGCAACTATGCGGGAAAAACGGTCGAGATGCCTGGTTTGGGCCAGGATTTCAGCCTGCCAAGCGTCAGTAACTAAGGGCAAGACCATGAAACACGGTTCCCCGTACGGCACCCATCGCGTGCTCGAACCCGCCGGTGTGTTGCCCCAGCCTGCCTGGAAAATCGACAACACGATGGCGATTTATGACAACGAGATCCTGATCGACGTGTCGGCGCTGAACATCGATTCAGCCAGTTTCACGCAGATCAAGTCGGTTTGCGAGAACGATGAAGCACGCATTGCGGCCATGATCCTCGACATCGTCGCCCAGCGTGGCAAGCACCACAACCCGGTCACCGGCTCGGGCGGCATGCTGATTGGCACGGTCGCGCAGATTGGCCCGGCATTGGCTGGCAAGATCGACCTGAAGGTGGGCGACAAGATCGCCACGTTGGTGTCTTTGTCTCTGACACCGCTGCGCATTCAGCAAATCAAAAAAATACACATGCACCAGGACCAGGTGGAGATCGCCGGTCAGGCGATTTTGTTTGAAACCGGTTTGTACGCCAAGCTGCCCACCGACATCGACGAGAAGCTGGCCTTGGCGATTCTGGATGTGGCCGGTGCCCCGGCACAAACCGCGCGCCTGGTGAAGCCGGGCGACACGGTGGTGGTGATTGGCGGTGGCGGCAAGTCTGGCACGCTGTGCGTCTATGAGGCCAAAAAGCAGGCTGGCCCGAGCGGCTGCGTGATCGGTGTGTCGCCGTTTGCCAAAGACTGTCAGCGCATGACCGAACTGGGCTGGGTTGACCACGCCCTGCAGGTTGATGCCACCAATGCATTGGCCTTGATGGAAGCTGTTGCCAAGGTGACCGATGGCCAACTGGCCGACGTGGTCATCAACTGCGTGAACATTCAAAACACCGAAATGGGCAGCATTCTGGCCACGCGCCAACACGGCAAGATTTACTTTTTCTCCATGGCCACCAGTTTCACCGCCGCCGCGTTGGGCGCTGAAGGCGTGGGCAAGGACGTGGAAATGATCGTCGGCAATGGCTATGCCACCGGCCACGCCGACCATGCGCTGAACTTGCTGCGCGAAAGTGCCAAACTGCGCGAGTTGTTTGAGCAACTCTACGTTTAACCTTTTGCCTGCTTGACCCCATGTCATTGAATCACAGCGCCCTATGGCAACGCATTGTGGCGACCAAGCCAGAGACGCTGGCCGTCATGGGCATGACCAAAAACACCGGAAAAACCGTGGCGCTGAACCACCTGCTGGCACAAGCTGCGGCTGCGCAGGTGGCGGTGGGCGTCACATCGATTGGCCGCGACGGCGAAGACCGGGATGCGGTATTTTTTGTGCCCAAACCCCCGGTGCTGGTCTGGCCAGGCAATCTGGTGGCCACCGCGCGCAACACCCTGGAACGCGCCAAGGTGCGCACCAAGCTGATTGATGTCACGGGCATTGACAGTCCGATGGGCGAGATTGTGGTGGTGAAGGTGCTGACGTACGGCGACATGGAAGTCGCTGGGGCTTCCCGCAGCACCGATCAGCTCAGGGTGATTGCGCGCTTGCAGCAATGCGGCGCGGCGCTGGTGCTGCTTGACGGCGCACTCGGTCGTAGCCACCATGCATCGCCTGCCATTGCCGATGGCGTGATCCTGGCGACGGGGGCGGCTATCGGTGGCGGCATGCAGGACGTGATACGCAAGACCCGCGACCGGCTGGCGATTCTGGGGATCGCTCAAGCCAACGATGTGATCCGCGCGCAATGCCAAGCGGTGTTTGAGCAGGGCGGTGTAGGGGTATGGAGCCGTGATGGTGAAGTTCTGTTGATGGCCGGTATATCTACACTTAATGCGGCTCCAGCTCTCATGGAATACGCACAAAGCGATATACAAACGATAGCAGTCAGCGGTGCTGTCGGGCGCTCGTTGTGGCAGGCCTTGATTGCACTGGTGACGGTTAAGCCGGGGCTGACCCTGGTGGTCAACGACGGCACCCGCCTGTTTGTGGAGGCGGCTGACCTGGCTGCATTTGCCAAATTGGGCGGCCAATTGCTGGCCTACCGCGCCATCCATATCACCGGCATCACGGTCAACCCTTTCTCTCCACTGGGCGGAAACTTTGAGCCACAAGAATTTTTGAACGCAGCACGCCAGGCTTTTCCCGACTTTGGGGTGAGCGATGTCTTGCTGCAAGCGAGTCCGAGCAGCCTGACGACAGCCGAATCCGTATTCTGAGTAAAGAAAGAAAACAACATGACCCAACTCAACATTGACCAGGCGCGCATTGATCGCGCCCGCGCCTCCGCCAAGCGCATTGCGCGCCAGGTGTTTGACGAAATGTCCACCTTCACCACCACCACCGTAGAGCGCGCCACGCTGCGCCTGATGGGCGTGGACGGTGTGGACGAAAACGAGATTCCGCTGCCCAATCGCGTGGTCAGTCACCTGCAGAGCCAGAACCTGCTCCAGTACGGCGCGGCCACCGTGCTGGCCGGGGCGATGCAATCGCAGGGCTGGACGGCACAGCAAGTGGCTCAAGCGGTTGCCCAAGGTACTTTGACTCTGACGCAACCCACGGACATTCAGGCTGCCCAAGCGGCTGCAAAGGCGCAAGCGCAAGCCATGTGCGCCCACATTGCCGCCCAACGTGCGACGCGTGATGCCCAGATCAAGACGTCGGGCGAAGCGCCCACGCCCTGGCTGTACGTGATCGTCGCCACGGGTAACATTTATGAAGACGTGGTGCAGGCCCGAGCGGCCGCCGAGCAAGGCGCAGACATCATCGCCGTGATCCGCTCCACCGGCCAGAGCCTGCTGGACTATGTGCCCTATGGGGCCACCACCGAAGGTTTTGGCGGCACCTATGCCACCCAGGAAAATTTCAAGCTGATGCGCGCCGCGCTGGATGAAGTGGGCAAGAAGGTGGGGCGCTACATCCGTCTGACCAACTACTGCTCGGGCCTGTGTATGCCAGAAATCGCTGCCATGGGCGCGATGGAGCGGCTGGACATGATGCTCAACGACTCGATGTACGGCATCATCTTCCGTGACATCAACATGAAGCGCACCTTCATTGACCAGTTTTTCTCACGCATGGTCAATGCCTACGCAGGCATCATCATCAACACCGGTGAGGACAACTACCTCACCACAGCCGATGCCTATGACGCGGCGCACACCGTGCTGGCTTCCCAACTCATCAACGAGCAGTTTGCCGAGTTGTCGGGCCTGAAACCTGAGCAGATGGGCCTGGGCCACGCGTTCGAAATTCATCCCGAGATGGAAAACGGCTTTCTGTGGGAACTGGCCCACGCCCAATTGGTGCGCCAGGTGTTTCCCGAAGCCTGCCTGAAATACATGCCGCCGACCAAGCACATGACGGGCAATATTTTCAAGGGTCATGTGCAGGACGCGCTGTTCAACATCGTCAGCACCGTCACCAACCAGAACATTCACTTGCTGGGCATGATGACCGAGGCCATTCACACCCCCTTTATTCAAGACCGTTTTCTGGCCATCCAGAATGCCAAGTATGTGTTTGGCACGATGAAAGACCTGCACGGTGAGATTGAATTCAAGACCGGCGGCAAGATCGAGCAGCGCGCACAAGCCGTACTGGCAGAGACCGAAGCCATGTTGGCGCAGATCGAACAGATGGGCCTCTCAAGCGCCATTGGCAAAGGCATGTTTGCCGAAATTTCGCGCACCCCGACCGGCGGCAAGGGCCTCGACGGTGTGATTGCCAAGGCCGACAGCTACTACAACCCGTTTCCGGCATTGATGTTGCCAGCCCAAGGAGTGCACCATGCTTGATAGCAAATCAACCGAACAATGGGTCAAACCCTATGGCGACACGCTGGGTGATGGACGCGTGCAACTGTCGTTCACGCTGCCGGTGCCTCTGGATGAGCGTGCCAAAGAAGGTGCCAAACGCCTGGCCGCACAAATGGGCCTGGATGAACCCGCCGTGGTGCATTGCGAAGACATGGGCCAGGGTTTCAGCTTTTACGTGGTGTACGGCCAGTGCAAGCACCAGGTGGATCTGAACAGCTACGCGGTGGTCAAGCCTGACTACGAGGTGATGGACAAAGAGGCGATCAACGTGATGATCGACGAAAAGATGAAACGCCGCATGGTGGTGGTGGGGGCTTGTATCGAGACCGATGCCCATACCGTGGGCATTGATGCCATCATGAACATGAAGGGCTACAACGGGCACAAGGGTCTGGAGAGCTACCACAGCATGTGCGCCGTCAACATGGGCGCGCAGGTCACCTGCGAAGAGCTGGTGACGCGCGCCATTGAAGAGAAAGCCGACGTGATTCTGGTGTCGCAGGTGGTGACGCAGAAAAACATCCATCTGGACAACCTGACCAAGCTGGCCGACTTGCTGGAAGCCGAGGGGCTGCGCGACCAGATCATCCTGGTGGTGGGCGGCCCACGCATCAGCCACGAGCTGGCCAAGGAGCTGGGCTACGATGCCGGTTTTGGTGTCAAGTCGTATGCCGAAGATGTCGCCTCGTTTGCGATTCATGAGTGGAGCAAAAGGCACTGACGCTAGTGGATATTTTGGAGGTGGACGTTGGCTTATTTGGTTCGTCGCGCGCGGCAACTCATAGGGGCAGCCACCTCATACTGGGGTACCAGAAATCGGTGTCCACCCCTATGGGTTACCACGCGAGATCGTGGACGTGCAGAGGTTGATGAAGACAGAGAGCAGAGGAGCCGCGGATTTGGTTGACGTCAACCACCAGCGCCAGCGATGTGGCTGGCTTTGGCGGCTGACGATTTCTGGTACTCCAGTATGAGGAGGCCGCCAAAGACTGCCGCGGCGCGGGTTAAACCCAAAGCGTTGGAAGCGTGCCAGGAAGACCAAGTGATCGAAACAACTGGCAAGAACGAAATTTGAACAAAGGACATACCATGCAAAACTACACCAGCTTGATCCGCCTGCGCATCAGCGCCCACGAAGCCCACTACGCGGGCAACCTGGTGGACGGCGCCAAGATGCTCAACCTGTTTGGCGATGTCGCCACCGAGTTGCTGATCCGAAGCGACGGCGACGAAGGTTTGTTTGTCGCTTACGACAAGGTCGAGTTTCTGGCTCCGGTGCACGCCGGTGACTACATCGAGGCCACCGGGCGCATCGTCTCCATGGGCAAGACCTCTCGCAAAATGGAATTTGAGGCCCGCAAGGTGATCGTTCCAGCAGGCATTGAAGGGCAACCTTCTGCGGCAGACGTATTGACCGAACCGGTGGTGGTGTGCCGCGCTAGCGGCACCTGCGTTGTGCCAGCAATTTGTCAAAGAAATGCACTCTAGTCCTCTTATTCATTGAAATTGTTGCTATGCAAAAACTCATCATCACCGCGGCACTGACGGGCGCAGAAGTTACCCGAGAACAGCAACCGGCGCTGCCCATCACGCCCGAAGAAATTGGTATCGCGGCGGCCGAATGTGCACAGGCTGGTGCATCCATCGTGCATGTGCACGCGCGCAATGCGGACGGCACACCCACGCAAAGCAGAGAGGTTTATCAGAAGATCATCGCTGAGGTGAAAAAACACAGCAACGTGATCGTTCAGGTTTCCACAGGCGGCGCGGTCGGTATGACGCCGCAAGAGCGCCTGGCCCCGGTCACCCTGAAGCCAGAGATGGCGACGCTGTCGATGGGTACGGTCAACTTTGGTGGCGATGTGTTCATGAACCATCCGGTAGACATGGAGGTGTTCGCCGAGGCGATGCGTGCGCACGGTGTCAAGCCTGAGTTGGAAATCTTTGACAGCGGCATGCTGACCACGGCCACCCGGTGGCTCAAAAAGGGGCTGATGGTCGGGCCACTGCATTTCGACTTTGTGTTGGGTATCCCCGGCGGCATGGCGGGAACGCCTGAGGCCTTGATGTACCTGAAGTCGCAGCTGCCGGAAGGCTCCACCTGGACGGTGGCAGGTATTGGTGCCGCGCAGCTGCCCTTGGGCACGCTGGCCATTTTGCTGGGTGGCCATGTGCGTGTCGGGTTTGAAGACAATGTGTTTTATCGCAAAGGCGAGTTGGCCGTCAGCAACGCGCAATTGATAGCGCGCATCGCCCGCATCAGCCTTGAGCTGGATCGCCCGGTAGCCACGCCGGATGAGGCGCGCAAACTTCTGTCCTTACGCGAGGGCCACTGAGCCCGTTCCTGCATCCGATACGTGATCCGCGCCGTTTCAACGTCGCCGGTTCCGTGGTGCTGCAAGAAAATCAAAGTTTGTCACCATGTCCCGTATAAATGCCAATTTGCTGTTGATGTTGATTGCCCTGATTTGGGGCTCGGCCTTTGTCGCGCAGAGCCAGGGCATGGCCCACATCGGGCCGATGATGTTCACCGGCATTCGGTTTTTGATCGGCGCGCTGGTGGTCACACCGCTGATGCTGATGGAGTTGCGGCGACTTGGTCGGCGCAAACAGACCCTGGCGGCCACCGACGCATGGAAGATTACGGGGCTGGGCTGCCTGTTGTTGATGGGTGCGGCCATGCAGCAAATTGGCATCATAAGTACCACGGTGACCAATGCCGGATTTCTGACCGCACTGTACGTGCCACTTGTCCCGGTGCTGGGCTGGTTGGTGTTGCGCCACCGTCCGCACTGGTCGGCGTGGCCAGCGGCGTTGGCGTGTGTGGTGGGGGCTTATTTGTTGTCCGGGGCGCACGGTCTGTCTTTTAGTCGGGGGGATGTGTGGATCATGGCGTCCACCTTGCCGTGGGCGGTTCATGTGCTGCTGATTGGTCGGGTGGCGGACCGCATGTCAGCGCCGTTCTTGGTGGCTGGTGGCCAATTTGCCGTCTGTGGACTGCTGGCGCTGGGCTGGTCGCTTTTGTTTGAGCCTGCCAGTTGGGCCGGTGTTCAAGCCGCCAGTTGGGCTTTGCTGTACACCGGCGTGATGTCGGTGGGTGTCGCCTTTACCGCCCAGGTGGTGGCGCAGCGTTATGCGCACGCCAGTGACGCGGCCATTGTGTTGTCCGCTGAAACCCTGTTTGCAGCCCTGTTTGGTTTTGTGTTCATGGGGGACAGACTGAACACCGCTGGTTGGTTGGGGTGCAGCCTTATTTTCATCAGCATGATGGGTGTGCAATTGGTGCCACTGTTAACAGCCGTGCGACGCTCAACTTAGATGCCGAATTGAGGATGGTCTGTGCACCGTTGCAAGAAGTCTTGCAGCGGCATGGCCGTGGCCGCGAACCAGCCTTGGATCTATACCGTTTGCGATTGTCAAACGCCTTAAGGTCGCCTTGGAAGTCTGGATTCCAAGGCTGCTTTAGTGGACATTTTCTCGTCAGCCCCCTTTGCGCATTCGTATCAATTTGTTGTTTGACGTAGACCTATGCATAATTGTGTAAAAAATGGTAAGTTGGAGCCAAACTGACAACAATCGACTATTTTTGAGTTTTTAGACAGGGAGCATATGAACTTTCATCCCTTATCCATCCTCGATCGAAGGATCGGGTGCCATTTTCCCCCAGTGGGGGCGATCGTTACGTCGGGATTTTGGCTTTTCCTGTCGATTTGGCTTGGCGGGGTGCTTTCGCTGCAAAGTTCCTATGCGGCACAACCCGATTCCAAGCCGTTTGCCGTTGTATGGCGCATAGATGGTGAAATTTATGCCGAGGGCGTGAACGGTAAGCGATTGTTGCATCAAGGCGACAAAGTCGTCGTAGGTGATCGGGTGGTTGCTGGTGCTGCGGCTGAGGGCGTGTTGAAAACCGAGGACGCTGGCTATATTGCCATCCGACCGGGTGCGGAATTTACCGCGAAGCAATTTGTCGCCGAAGGCAAACCTACAGACACCAGCAAAATTGAATTGGTCAAAGGGGGTTTGAGGGTGATCACTGGCTGGATTGGAAAAGTCAATCGCCAAGGTAACACCCTTTCAACCCCCACTGCGGTGATTGGCATTCGTGGCACCGACCATGAGCCTTTTGTGTTGCCAGATGAAGATGAAAACGCCACTCGGTTCAAGCCAGGGACGTATGACAAGGTGAACCAAGGTGGTACGACGCTGGAGGCTGTCGGACAGTCGGTGGATATTGATCCCGGCAAGGTCGGCTTTGCGCGTTCAGTCGGTAAATCAAGGGCCTTATTGACGCTGCTGTTTCCGGTGCTGTTAGAAAAAATTCCTGGTTTTTATGTGCCCGGAAAGTTTGATCCCGAACTTGACGAACTTGCCAAAACGGTACAAGCCAGCATTCAGAGTGAGCTCCAGGTCAAACGCAGCAAACTGGCAAAGTGTGTGCCCAATGATATCGCTAAACAGTGGATCAATGAGCTTGATGGACACATTGTGGCGGCGGATGCACCAACCATTCTCTCTATGTTTGCGCCGGATGTCCGTGTCAAGGCCTCAGTTCGCAGCGCCAATGGCAAGATGACTGAAATCGAGTTAGCGCCCAATGAGTTTGCGGACAGCATTGTTTCGGCGGTGAGTTCCCTGCGCAACTACAAGCACCGGCGTATCACCATCGACGGCAAGGCGGGGGGCAGCGGGTCGGGATGTGGCTCCATTGCGGTCAAGTCGATCGTGATTGAAGAGGGCCGCCAGGCAGGGAAACCTTACCGATTTGAGTCTGAAGAAACCTACTTGCTTGAACAGTCGGACGACCAATGGCGTGCCGTTCAAGCCCAAACCCGCCAGCGCTAGTTGGCCCCATTTTTTACTTAAAGGAACCTTTGTGAATCAACTGTTTGCAGACCGCCTGACCAATCTTCAAATTGCCGGTAATACCGTGCGCATGGAATTTTCGGTGCTTGACTTCGCACCGGGTAACAACCAGGACAACCCAAAAATGAATGTCAGTCATGTGTTGGTGATGCCGCTTGAAGGTTTTGTGCAAGCCTTTAACGGGCAAGATTCTGTGGTGAAAAAGCTGCTTGCTGACGGTGTGCTGAAAGCCAGTGAGCCTGTCGCAGCCTGAAGCAAAGCATTTTGTCAGGCGGTTTAATTTTGTTTTTGAATTGGCACTGAATGAGCATGAATACACAGACATCCTTCCAAAAAACCAGCCTCACTTTGCCAATCCTGGTTGCGGGGATGGTAGGTTTATGTTCGGCTGGTGTTTGGGCACAACTGATACCGGATGCTGGACGTCTGCTTAATGATGTACAAAAATCCGAACGTGAAACCAGGATACGAACAGCACCGGTGGATGTGATTGAAGAGCGTGCGCCGCGTCCTGCCATCTCGCTTCCAGAAGGTGCACAGGTGCCTGTCACCCGTTTTCGTATCACCGGCAACAAGTCTTTTGAGCGTGAGGCGCTGGATGAGCTGGTCAAACCATGGGAAGGGCGTACGCTTGATGTAAATGGGTTGAATGACGCGGCCGGTGCCATCACCCGGCACTACCAATCACGTGGATTCCTGCTTGCGTATGCTTATTTGCCTGCCCAGAAGGTTGAGCAAGGTGTGATCGAAATTGCCGTGCTCGAAGGTACCGTGGATGCTGTACAGATTGTGACTGCGCAAGACGTGCGGCTGGCTGATGAAGTGATTCAGAAACATGTGGATGGCATCACACAATCTCCACAAGTTTTACAGGCCGATCTGGAGCGACGCTTGCTGTTGCTCAACGACATTCCTGGTGTGGTGGCTCGCGCCTCGTTCACGCCCGGTGCCCGCCCGGGTACAGCCGATGTAGTGGTAACCGTCGTCGAAGAAGAGCCCCTGGTGCAGTCAGTTGAATTCAACAATCAGGGCAGTGGTTCCACAGGTGAATTCCGACTGGGGGCACAGTTGCATTTCAGAAATCTTTTTGGTGTCGGCGACAGTACCCATTTGCATTTGCAGGCTTCACAAGGTGGCGAATTGGTCAGTGGCAGTTTGGGTACGCGTGTGCCCATTGGCGGTCAGGGATGGAGTGCTGAGGCCAGTATCAGCCATCTCACCTACGAGTTGGGTGAACCTTATGCGTCTCTTGGCGCACGTGGCGAAGCCAACGCGTTGCGTTTTGGCCTGAATTACCAACTGCGTCGCTCGATGACCAGCAACATCAGTTTGACTGGAAGCTACGATTTCAAGGACTTGTCGGATGTGCTTGAATTTATCAGCAGCAATAAAAAGCACAGTCATCAGTTCAGTCTTGGGGTGAATGCCAGCCGACAGGATGAGTGGCTGGGTGGCGGTTCGGTTCAGAGCACACTTGGTGTGACATCCGGATCACTTGCTTGGGACTCGGGTAATGTTCTTGGACAAAACGCAGCCAGCCATTTCACCAAAATCAGTTATGACTTATCTCGAACACAAGCGCTCGTCAGTGATTGGCAAGGATCTTTCCGGTTAACCGGTCAGCACGCGCTTGATACTTTGGATAGCTCCGAAAAATTCTCTTTGACAGGTCCTTTTGGGGTGCGTGCCTATGCCCCGGGCCAAGCCAACGTCGATCTTGGCAGTGTCTTGGCGCTGGAGTTGAATCGCTCGTGGGTGATTAACGGACGTACAGTGGCTGGCAGTATTTTTTATGACGCGGGCATAGGGCAGTACAGCGTCGACCCCGCTCCAAATGTTCAAAATTACATAAAGTTGCAGGGCATCGGGTTGGGTCTAAATTGGACCAATGGCGGGGACACAGAGATGGGTGTGACCGCTGCATGGCGTGGTAGACGACAGATGTCGGTTGATGCGGATCGCAGACCGTACATCTATTTTCAAGTTAAAAAAGGCTTTTAAGCTTGATCAGGCCTAGTGCCAAACCGGAGAAGAGCATGTCAGCACCAGCAACCATCAAGACCAGCAAGATAGCCAAAACTCTTTCGGTGATTCGATTGTCCGGAGGCCGCATGTTGCGCATGGTCATGCGCCCCCGCAAGCGCATCAGTGCGTTGCTCGCAGCCCTTCTTGCGGCTTGGGTGCCACATCTGTCGTATGCGCTTGATGCCAACGCGTTGCCTACGCAGGGTAGCGTCAAAGTAGGTAGCGGTCAGATCAGCCAGAGCGGCTCAAGCATGGTGATCAACCAGACCAGTCAGCGCTTGGGCGTAGATTGGCAAACTTTCAATATTGGTGCCAATGGCAGCGTGACCTATGTGCAGCCAGGCAAAGATGCAGTTGCGTTGAACAGGGTGGTGGGCAACGAAGCGTCGCAGATTTTTGGACGCTTGTCTGCTAACGGTCAGGTGTTTTTGGTGAATCCCAATGGGGTGATGTTTGCGCCGGGGTCCAAGGTGGATGTGGGTGGTTTGGTGGCGAGCACGTTGAGTATCAGTCAAGAGAACTTTGCCAAAGGAAAATACGAGTTCGTGGCGGTAGACAACGCGGGCAAAGTCATCAGTCAGGGTGAAATTCAAGGCAGCGTTGGGGGCTATGTGGCCTTGTTCGGGCCGCAGGTCAAAAACGAAGGCATCATCAACGTACCTGCAGGTCAGGTCGTCCTGGCAGGTGGACGTGCGGTGACGGTGGACATCACCAACAGTGGCTTGATTAGCGCGGTTGTCAGCCAAGGCGCGGAAAATAGCAGTGCCGACAACAGCGGCACCATCATGGCCCAGGGCGGCACCATCCGCATGACGGCCAAGGCTGCACAAGATACGGTGGGTGGACTGGTCAACAACACCGGCATTCTCAAGGCCAATACGCTGCTCAACAAGAACGGCGAGATTTGGTTGGTGGGTGACAGCGTGAGCAGCGTAGGTGAAGTGCGCGCCGATGGTGCAAAGCCGCAAACCGGCGTTCCAGGAGTCACTAGCCCAGCGTTGGCAGGTGGCTTGATCCATATCGAAGCTTCCTCGGTGGCTCTGGGTGGCTCTATCAGCGTTGATGGTGCCAGCGGTGGGCACATTGATGTCACGGCTGGTCAGCGCTTGTCGTTGGCGGAAAAGGTCAGTGCGCGGGGATTGGCCGGTGCCGGTGGCACGATTACTTACGCATCCGGCGGTGGCATTCTGGAGTCTGGCACCAGCTACACCGATGCCAGCGGTACCACTGATGGGGGTGATGTCAGCGTCAACGCGGCCTCTGGTGTGGCCAGCTCTGGGCATTATTCGGTAGCAGGTGGCACGGGTAGCGGTGGCCGCATTGATATGACCGGGCACACGGTGTATCTCCTGAGCGCTGAACTCGACGCATCGGGATCCATGGGTGGCGGTCGTATTCGCATTGGTGGCGAGTTCCAAGGTGGCAAGCTGCCTGATTCACCTGACACTGCCAGCGTAGCCAATCATCTGTTTGTGCGGCGTTGGGAAGACTCGGTGGCATTGGCAAGTGCAGACACAACATTCATTAACGATAGCACTTCACTGAATGTTAACGGGGGCTCTGGGCAAGGTGGTACTGCAATTGTTTGGGCAAACACACAAACCACATTCATCGGGTCCGTGGACGCACGCGGTGCGACAGGCGGTGGTGCGGTCGAGATTTCCGCCGGTGACACCTTGAAGCGTGCGGCCCTTGACAGAGTGCAGATTGGCAATGGGGGACAGTTGCTGCTGGATCCGAAAAACATCATCATTGGTGATGCCGATACGCTCAAGCAATGGCAATACCAAGGGGTCTTGGAGAGCGTGTATTCATGGAAAGCCTCGGTACCGGTACTGGGTAGTTATGACTATCTTGGGTACTCGGTGGCGCTGAGCAGTGATGCCAAGCTGATGGCCGTTGGGGCTGTGGGTGACGACGGCGCAGCTGGCAGCGTGACCGATGCGGGTGCCGTGCACCTGTTCACCTTTCAGGACACCTCGTTTGGTGGTGGCGCCTTGGTAGGAACGATTGGAAACGGCTATCTCGGTGGCAAAAACATCAATGTGGCACTTAAAACCAGCGATTATTTTGGCAGCGCAGTGGCCCTCAGTGCCACCGGTCAGCAATTGGCTGTGGGCGCGATGTATGACGATGGTTTCAACAGCCTGAAGACAGATTCCGGCGCGGTGCATCTGTTTACCTTCAGCGACACCGGTTTCGGTGGCGGTACCAAGGTGGGAACTATCGGCAATGGTTACACCGGCACGGGTAACTTGAACATCGGTATAGACAGCTACGATCATTTTGGGGCATCCGTTGCATTAAGTGGCGATGGCACACGCTTGGCAGTGGGGGCACCATTGGATGACGGTGCCGCAAATACCAAATATGACTCTGGTGCAGTGCATCTCTTCACCTTTGGTGCGGGATGGACATCGGGCACCAAGGTCGGCACCATCGGCAGTGATTACGTCGGGGCTGGAGATACGCTGGCCGGACAAGCGAATTACGTCCATTTTGGGGATTCGGTCGCCATCAGTCGCGATGGTTCTGCCCTGGTGGTTGGGGCCATGGCTGACAGTGGGCTTGCCGGTACCGCTTACAGTTCAGGTGCGGTGAGACTGTTCACTTTGAACAGTTCGTTCAAGGCCACAAAAGTAGGCACCATGGGTGTCGGTTACACCGGAACCGGCGACATCGTCCAGGCGCTGGACAACTATGACTATTTTGGCTCCGCCCTGGCTTTGAACGGTGACGGCACTCGATTGGCGATTGGGGCTTACGGGGACGATGGATTTGGCAACAGCAATACCGACAGTGGCGCGGTGCATTTGTTTACCTTTACGAGTGCAGGCTTTGTCGGCGGTAGCCATGTTGCCACCCTAGGTTCTGGCTACACCGATACCAAAGACGTGGCGGTGAACTTGGGTGGTAGCGATTATTTCGGTAGCGCCGTCGCCATGAGTGCTGATGCGTCTAGGTTGGCTGTTGGCGTTGAGCATGACAATGGCGCCAAAAACAATTTAACCTACTCTGGCGCGGTGCATCTGTTTTCATTTACTGATACCTCGTTTGGCGGCGGCATGCAGGTGGGTAGTGTGGGTCAAGACTATCGCAATGAGCGAGGCGACGGTGTGTCGCTTGATGGCTACAGAACTGCTGGTAATGATTACGCAGGGACATCGGTCTCCCTCAACAGCAATGCCCGACTGCTGGCAGTAGGGGCACCTGGTGACGATGGTTACGGAGATAGTGCCACGGACACCGGTGCTGTCCACCTGATCACTTTTGCCGATGGCGACTTTGGAGGTGCGGCATTGGCCGGGACCATTGGGCATGGATATACCGGTGGGAAGAACGTTGATATCAAACTCGGTAACAACGACCAGTTTGGTTCGGGGGTGGCGCTCAGTGGGGACGGTCTGCATCTCGCAGTGGGTGCGCGTTACGACGATGGTTCTGGCAACACCACCACCGATGCCGGTGCAGTGCATTTGTTCACTTTCAACGACACCAGTTTTGGCAATGGACAAAAGGTTGGCACCATCGGTGCGGGCTATACCGGAGCTAACGATGTCAATGTGGCGTTGAGTAGTTCGAGTTACTTTGGACAGTCGGTGGCTTTGAATACCGACGGAACCCGATTGGCCGTAGGTGCACCGTCTTATTACAACTACGGTGCTGTCCATCTGTTCACTTTTGGAAGCGGATTCACTGGTGGGGCCAAGGTGGCCACAGTTGGAAACGGCTTCACCGGTGGCAACAATATCAGCGTCACAGGTTTGAGCTACTACGATCAGTTTGGCAGTGCCGTGGCTTTGAGTGGCGATGGGACACGTCTGGCGGTGGGGGCTAGCCACAACAATGGCGCAACCAATTCGCTCTCATATGTCGGCGCGGTGCACCTGTTTACTTTTGGCAATGGATTTACCTCGGGTGTCAAAACCGGCACCATTGGGCTGGACTACACCGGGACAGGCAATGTGGCGATGTCCCTTGACAACTATGACTACTTTGGTACCTCACTGGCCCTGAATGCAGATGCAACCCTGTTGGCAGTGGGTGCGAGCGGTGATGGCGGGCTAGGAAATGCGCGCGGCTCTTCTGGCGCAGTTCATCTCTTTACCTTCAGTGACACCAGTTTTGGCGGTGGTGCATTGGCGGGCACGGTCGGTAACGGCTACACCGGTGGCCGCAACGTGAATATTCAGCTCGACAGCAGCGACAATTTTGGCAGTGCCGTGGCACTCAATGGTGCAGGTGACCGGATGGTGGTGGGGGCACCCAATGATGCGGGGGCTACCAATTCGGCAAGTGGCTCTGGCGCGGTGCATCTTTTCACTTTTACCGACACGGCTTTCAATGGCGGCAGGCTTGCAGGTCACATCGGCAACGGGTACACCTCGCAAAACGCCTTGTCGCTCGACCTGTATGGGTCAAAATCCTGGAACGGCGACCAGGCAGGTTCTGCTGTTGCGCTCAGTGGCGATGCCAAACAATTGGTCATCGGTGCGCCGTATGACGATGGCAATCTGCAACATCCATGGGACAACGGCAACTACGGTGCGGTGCATTTGGTGACCTTTGCTGATGGTGATTTTGGTGGTGGCGCTTTGGTGGGCACGGTCGGTAAGGGCTATAGCGGTGGCAAGAATGTCGATGTGGCGCTGGATGCCAATGACAACTTTGGCATGGCAGTTGCACTGAGTGGCGACGGCAAACACTTGGCGGTTGGCGCACCCAATGACGCTGGTGCCACCAACGGTAATGGCAGTGCCGGTGCTGTGCGGCTCTTTACGTTCAGTGACACGACTTTTTCTTCGGGGCAACTCAAGGCCACAATTGGCCAAGGTTATACAGGCATTAATGACCTCAGCCCCAGTGGAGCCTACTCTAGTAGCTATAATTTTGGTAGCGCTGTGGCATTGAATTTTGACGGAACAAAGCTGGCTGTTGGTGCGCCTAGAGACAACGGCTCCACGTATGTCTACAACAGCGGTGCTGTGAAGTTGTTTACGTTTGGCTCAGACTTCAGCGGCGGAGCCCAGATTGGCACCATCGGCAACGGGTACACCACTGCGGCGGATATTGACAATGTGAACGTACCGCTCCTGCAGTACGAATATTTCGGCACCTCGGTGGCCCTTAACAGTTCGGGTACGTTGCTGGCAGTGGGATCAACGGGGAGTGACGTTTCCGGTGTGACTGGTTATATAAACAACAGCTACGGTGCAGTCAGGCTGTTCAGCTTTGGCACAGGGTTCACCAGTGGCGCACAGGTCGGCACCATTGGTGTGGGCTACAGCGGTGGTCAAAATGTCAATATGGCGCTGCCAGCCAATTCGAACTTTGGCCGCGCGGTAGCGCTCAATGCCGCCGGTACTCAGTTGGCCGTGGGTGCACCTTATGACTCTGGACCCACAGGCACCCGATACCAATCTGGTGCTGTTCATCTGTTTACATTTACGGATTCTGGTTTTGGAGGCGGCACGCTGGCCGGAACCATTGGCAGCGGCTACAGCGGCGGGAAAAATGTGGAGTCGGGTGCGGGCAACTCCGACTATTTCGGCTGGTCTGTGGCCCTGAATGGGGATGGGACACGCATGGCGGTGGGTGCGCCACAGGATGGCGGGGCAGACAACACCCATCCCAATGCGGGTGCGGTGCATCTGTTTGGCTTTACCGATGGTCTCTTTTCTGGCGGCAGGGTCATTGGGCGTGTGGGTAACGGTTATCAAGCTGAGAATTCGTTCACGCTGAATCTGCAAGGCTCGCGCTCTTGGGGGGGTGACCAAGCTGGATCCGCCGTCGCCTTAAGTGCAGATGCAACGCAGCTGGCTATCGGCGCACCTTATGACGATGCAGGCAATCAGCCTCCGGTTGCCGGAGGTGATTACGGTTCAGTTTCTTTGGTGACGTTTGCTGATGGCAATTTTGGCGGTGGCGCTTTGGCGGGCACCATCGGCAAAGGTTACAGCGGTGGTAAAAATGTAGATGTGGCGCTGGATGCCAATGACAACTTTGGTATGGCAGTTGCCCTGAGTGGGGATGGCAAACATTTGGCAGTGGGTGCCCCCAATGATGGCGGATTCAATAACCTCAAGGGTTCTTCAGGTGCGGTGCATTTGTTCACCTTTGGCGATACCTCTTTTGGTGGTGGTCAGAAGATAGGCACCATTGGTTCGGGTTATACCGGTGTAGGTGATGTCAACGTCAGCACGCTGGATTATTCCGACAACTTTGGATTTTCGGTGGCCTTGAATACCGACGGGACTCGCTTGGCGGCGGGTGCGCGTTATGACTCTGGGTTGAACAACGCCAATTACAACGCAGGTGCCGTTCATCTTTTTAGTTTTAGCAATGGCAGTTTTGGGGGTGGCTTGAAAACCGGCACCATCGGCTCAGGCTATGTGGGCACGGGCGATGTGAATGTCACGCTGGACAATTACGACTACTTTGGCTGGTCGGTGGCGTTGAGCGGTGATGCCACCCAATTAGCGGTTGGCGCACCCTATGACGCGGGTTACAACAACCTGGCATATTCCAGTGGCGCGGTCCACTTGTTCAGTTTCAGCAACGGAAGTTTTGGTGGGGGACAGAAGGTCGGGACGGTAGGCAAGGGCTATACAGGTACGGGTGATGTCAACCTCGCTCTGGATTCTGGAGATCATTTTGGATACGGTGTTGCGCTTAGCAGCGATGCCTCCAAGCTCGTGGTGGGGGCGCCCTATGACTATGGTTCCGCCAATAATTCGTATTACTCTGGTGCGGTTCATACGTTGACGTTTGGCAGTGGTTTCACCGGTGGTGCGAAGGTGGGAACGGTTGGTAGTGGGTACGTCGGTACGAATGATCTTGACTTGGGGGCAGCCAATCCGAACTATGGCTATTTCGGCTGGTCAGTCGCACTGAGTGGTGATGGCACACGTATGGCCGTTGGCGTTCCTAACGACACTGGTGCAAATAAAAATGCAAGCCAGTCTGGTGCGGTACAACTGTTTACCTTTGGATCGGGACTAACTGGACCTTCTAAAGTGGGCACCGTGGGTGCAGGCTACACCGGCACTGCCAGTCTGGACGCGCCATTCACCGGGTCGGGTAGCAGCAGTGGTGATGCGTTTGGAACTGCAGTGGCCTTGAGCGCAGATGCAAAGCTGCTGGCGATCGGTGCAATAGGTGATGTGGGCGGATCGCTGCAAACCCCGGTCAGTGGTGCGGGTGCGGTGCATTTGGTTACCTTTACGGATGGTAACTTTGGCGGTGCCAGTTTGGTGGGCTCCATTGGCACGGGTTATACCGGTGGCAAGAACGTCAATGTCAGTCTGGATGCAAATGACCAGTTTGGTTCCAGTGTTGCGATCAGCGGTGATGGCACGCATCTGGCGGTGGGTGCGCGGTATGACGATGGTGCGACCAATGCCTCTGTCAGTTCAGGTGCGGTGCATCTCTTCACGTTCAGTGATACCAGTTTTGGTGGCGGTCAAAAAATTGGCACCATGGGCTCCGGTTACACCGGTGGCAACAACTTCAACATGGGGCTTGCCAGTTCAGACTATTTTGGCTCTGCGGTTGCACTGAACAACGACGGTTCTTTGCTTGCGGTGGGTGCACCGAGTTCTTCCAACTATGGTGCAGTTCATCTCTTCTCATTTGGCAGCGGATTCACAAGCGCGAGCAAAGTGGGTTCGATCGGTTTGGCATCAACCTACACCACGGCAGCGAACATCAACAACGTACCGCTTGTACTAGATTACTACGATCACTTTGGCAGTTCTGTGGCACTGAACGGCAGCGGTACACGTTTGGTCGTAGGCGCATCCGGCGACTATGGTTTTTCAAATGCAGCATACAACGTTGGCGCGGTGCATCTTTTCACTTTTGGTAATGCCTTCACAAGCGGCACCCGGGTGGGAACCATGGGGGTGGGGTACAGCGGTTCAGGGGATGTCAACGTTGGTTTGAGCAATTCCGATGCCTTTGGTTCGGCGGTTGCGTTGAGTAGCAACGGCAACGCACTCGCGGTAGGCGCAAGCAACGCCAGCGGCGGCGGTGCGGGGAAATCCTATTCTGGCGCGGTGCATCTGTTCACATTTGGCGATGGTTTCGTGGGTGGTAGCGAAGTTGCAATCCTGGGCTCTGGATACAGTGGGGCCAAGGATGTGAATGTCAATCTAGACGCCTACGACTATTTTGGAACCTCTGTTGCACTGAATGGCGCGGGCAATCGCCTCGTAGTGGGCGCGCCTGGTGATTCAGGTGTGAACAACAATGTAGCCGGTGCCGGTGCGTTGCACATGTTCAGTTTCAGTGACTCCAGCTTCAATGGAGGCCAGCGCACTGGAGGTTCTGGGCAGGGCTATGTGTCGGTTGGACAGGTTGTCAATATACCGTTTGTAGGCAGCGGCAGCAGTTCCGGCGACCAGTTTGGTACGGCCGTTTCCCTTAGCGGCGATGCCAAATTGTTGGCCGTGGGTACGCCTAACGATGTGGGTGCCACAAAGAGTACCTTGACGAGTGGGCAGGGTGCGGTGCAATTGATTTCCTTCGCAGATGGGGACTTTGGCGGTGCACAGCTGGCTGGCACTATCGGTAATGGCTACATCGGCGGGAAAAATGTCAACGTTAGCCTGGAAGCTAATGACTACTTTGGTAGTTCCGTCGGCCTGAGTCGAGACGGTAAATCACTTGCCGTAGGTGCAATCGGTGATGACGGTGCCAACAACGCTCGCACTGATTCGGGTGCGGTGCGACTGTTTACGTTCAGTGATACAGCCTTCGGCGGTGGTCAAAAAGCGGCCACACTGGGCTATGGCTACACCGGGGGCAACAACCTGTCGGTGGCGCTGGATGCGTCTGACCACTTTGGGCAATCGGTGGCGCTCAATCTGGACGGTACGCGCTTGGCGGTCGGTGCTCCCAATGATGCCGGTTTTGGTAACCTGAAATCTCAAAGCGGTGCAGTGCATCTGTTCACCTTTGGCGCAGGATTTACTTCTGGGGCCAAGACAGGTACCTTGGGGTCGGGCTATACAGGCGCGGGCAACTTGGATGTTGCCCTGGACAATTACGACAATTTTGGCTGGTCGGTGGCGCTGAGCAGCGATGCCACCCAGCTGGCGGTGGGAGCGCCACAGGATTACGGAAAATCCAACAGCAATTACTACTCTGGTGCGGTGCACCTGTTTAATTTTGGTGATGGGTTTACCGCTGCAGCCAAAGTTGGCACCATGGGTCTGGGTTATTCCGGTAGCAATGATGTCAATGTGGCCTTGGCCAGCAGTGATTATTTTGGAAAATCAGTAGCGCTCAGCGCTGACGGCACCCGTCTGGTGGTGGGTGCACCCTATGACAACGGAGCCTATGACACGCAGTCCAGTGTTGGTGCCATTGATCTGTTTACTTTCGGCGCAGGTTTTACCAATGGGGCCAAAGCTGGCACCATTGGCGCTGACTACGCCGGTGCCAAAGACATCAATTTCAATAGCAGCAACTCAGGGTATTTCCTCGGTTGGTCGGTGGCAATGAATGGTGATGCCAGCCGTCTGGCTGCAGGTCTTTATCAAAATTCCGGGCTACAGGGCGCACGTTATCAATCAGGTGCCGTGGAATTTTTTACCTTTACCGATGGCAGCTATTCGGGAGGTCGTGCGGCCGGAACGCTGGGGTACGGCTACCAGGGCGCATCCAATGCGCTGTCGTTGCCGTGGGCAAGTTCTGTGACTTACAACGGTGATGCGTTTGGTTCATCGGTGGCT
Source organism: uncultured beta proteobacterium (assembly GCA_903856025.1). Taxonomy (GTDB): domain Bacteria; phylum Pseudomonadota; class Gammaproteobacteria; order Burkholderiales; family Burkholderiaceae_C; genus Rhodoferax. Next base: position 932 of record CAIOAQ010000547.1, on the reverse strand, counting down.
ATGGATGCTACTGGCCAGCTTTTGGCTGTTGGCGCACCGGGTGACGATGGTTTCCTGAATGGCAACCGTGGTTCGGGTGCTGTTTATTTGTTTCAGTATGGTGGCTCTGGCAACACCCAGGCTTCGCTGCTTGGAACCTTGGGGTCGGGGTACACCGGCGGCAAGAATGTGAATGTGGCCCTGGATGCGGGAGATGGGTTTGGCAAAGCGGTGGCCTTGAACGGCACCGGAACACGTCTCGCCGTGGGTGCACCGTACGACGATGGCAGTGGCAATGTGGTAACAGACTCAGGTGCGGTACACCTGTTCAGCTTCACGGACAGTGCATTCAGTGGTGGTACCCAGACGGGCAACATTGGCTATGGTTACTCGGGCACCGGTAGTTTGGCGATCAATACGCTGAACTATGTGGATCATTTTGGAAATGCTGTGGCCATGAGTGCCGATGGCAGCTTGCTGGCAGTAGGAGCTCCACTGGACAAAGGGGTTGCTAATTCCTACAGCAACACAAGCTATGGATACGGTGCCGTGCACCTGTTCAGTTCGACCAATGGCAACTGGACCAAGACCGGTACGATGGGCTACGGCTACACCGGTGTTGGCAATCTGGATTTGACCAGTACCTTGGCTAACACAGACAATTTTGGTTCGGCTGTGGCAGTGAGTGCTGACGGCAGTGTGCTCGCGGTCGGCGCGCCTACCAGCAATGGGTACAGCAGTTCGATGTATCAATCAGGTGCTGTCCACTTGTTCACCATGGGCAGCAATTTTGCAGCGCCCGCAAAGGTTGGAACGATCGGTTACGGATATGTGCCAAATTTGACCGATGCAGACACCACCAACAACAGCCATCTGGCGGTTTCGACATTAGCCAATTACGACTACTTTGGCAGCGCACTGGCCTTGACTGCCGACGGTAAGCACCTGGCAGT
>CAIOAQ010000546.1 GCA_903856025.1 uncultured beta proteobacterium | reverse complement strand
TCCATGGGACGGGTAATGCGTTGCGTCAAGTCACCAGTGGCCAGACCATCGAAAATACGTGCCATGTCGTCAATGACACCTGCGAGTTTTTCTGTCGATGAATTAGCATCTTGCTTGATCTGGTCGAACGTGCCGGCATACTCGCGTGTCACACGCTGGCTCAAGTCACCGACCGCCAGAGCTCCTAGCACGCGAGCCACATCACCGAAGGCCACCACGGTGGTTTCCAACAAACTGTTGAGCCCTTCACTCAACGCAGCGATGGGACCGCTCTTGCCGGCCAAATCTACCCGCCGCGTGAGGTCCCCCTCCTTTGCCGCAGCAATTACAGCCAACGACTCTTGGACAGCAGTCTGCAACATGGCGTTGGCCTTGAATTCTGCAGAAACATCGGTGGCAATTTTGACGACTTTGAGCACCCGCCCCATTTCATCTTTCACCGGGCTATACACCGCTTGAAGCCAGATTTCCTTGCCCCCTTTGCCTACACGTTTAAAGGTTTCTTTTTGGGGTTTCCCCGCGTTCAAATCAGCCCAAAACTGCTGGTACGCTGGTGATAAGGCAAAGGACGGGTCCACAAACAAACGGTGGTGTTTGCCCAGCACTTCGGTAGCGCTGTAGCCCATGATTTCCAAAAAATTGGAATTGGCCTGCAACACATGCCCACTCAGGTCAAATTCAATCATGCCGTATGAGCTGTCGATCGCACCCAAAATACCGCGGGCGTTTTGCCGTTCCGTTTCGGCCGCCGTGATGTCATAGCGCACACCCAGGTACTTCTCCGGCTTGCCGTTGTCTCCCAAAATGGGCGCAATGACCGCATCCACGTAGTAAGGCACGCCGTCTTTGGCGCGGTTCTTGATGATGCCGCGAAACATCTCACCGCGCCCTATGGTCGCCCACATTTGCTTGAAGACCTCCTTGGACATGTCCGGGTGCCGCGTGGTGCTGTGCGGATGACCAATCAGCTCGTTGCGCGGGTATTTGGAGACTTCGATGAACTTCTCATTGATGGCAATGATGTCGCCTTTTTTGTCCGCCTCCGACACGATGGACGTCATGTTCATGATATCGGTGCGGACCTTCAGCTCGGCCTCCAGCGTGGCCAGGCGTTGGTTGATTTCAGCGCCGCTGAACAGCCGCTCTGTCAGGGAATATGACTTGGTATTCACGGGGCAACCTCTTAATGTTAAAAAATCCAACGAAGAACCATTGCCATTGAAATGTGCACATGGAGGCACACTTCGGCCATTCTCAACCCAACACCTTACGCAAAGTGGACGCGAGTTCACGTGGGGAGAATTTACCCACATATCCGTCTGCACCAACACCTTTGACGTGATTTTCATTGGTCGTTCCGGTCAACGACGAGTGGATCACCACCGGCACACCTTTGAAACGTGCATCCTGCTTGATCAGTCGCGTCAGGGTAAATCCGTCCATCTCCGGCATTTCGAGGTCGGTCAGCACAATGGCAATTTTGTCTTTCACGCGCCCGCCATCGGCTTTGACTTGCTCGGCCAGCGCCTGCAAATAGTCCCAGGCTTCCTTGCCGGATTTGGTCATGATGAATTCAACACCCATGGCTTTCAAACCCAACTCGATCACCGAGCGGGCCACAAACGAATCGTCAGCCACCAACACCTTGGCGCCGGGGGGCAACACCAACTCTGGGCCAACCACTTCCTTGTCAATTTCAACCTTGGACTGTGGTGAGACATCCCTCAACACCTGCTCCACGTCCAGCACTTGCGCCAATCGCGTATCGGGGTTACCAGGGTCAAGGCGTGCAATGCCAGTGACCAAGGCCCCCGCATGTGTACCTTCGGACGGGATGACCTGGTCCCAGTCCAGACGCACAATTTCGCGCACATCTTCCACCGCAAAGGCTTGTATGGTGCGAGCAAACTCGGTCACCATCAGAATCGAGTGGCCCTTTTTTGGTATGCAGCCCACCACGGCAGGCAAATTGATCACCGGGATGATTTGCCCACGAATATTGGCCACACCCATCATGTGTTCATGAGAATTGGCCAGTGCGGTGATCTTTGGCATCACCAACACCTCTCGCACCTTGAACACATTGATGCCGAATAGCTCTCGCTCGCCGGTGCTGGGC
>CAIOAQ010000545.1 GCA_903856025.1 uncultured beta proteobacterium | reverse complement strand
CGATCAAGTTTGTACATTTTTCATATTCGACAAATATAGAATAAACATTCTACTAAATATGGTTTTGATGAAACACTATAGAAACAATTTCTATTCGCCCTAGGTCACACTTCTCATTTGCAATGACTAACAAACGCTCGGGGCATTTCAATGAGAGACACCACACGCAAACTTCAAAACTTAACCCAACTGGTGGGCAATACGCCGATGCTTGCCATTAATTTCCGCTTCCGTGGCACCGAGCGTACGGTGTATGCAAAGGCTGAGTACCTGAATTTCACGGGCTCCACCAAGGACCGCATGGCATTGCATATCTTGCGTCAGGCGCATGCGTTGGGTTTGTTGAAGCCAGGAATGCCTATCGTCGAAGCCACAAGTGGCAATACTGGCATTGCCTTCGCTGCCGTGGGTGCAGCGATCGGACATCCCGTACGCATCTACATGCCAGACTGGATGAGCCAGGAGAGAAAAGACTTGATCCGCTCACTTGGTGCAGAGGTCCACCTTGTTAGCAAAGAAGAGGGTGGTTTCATAGGCAGCATTGCACTTAGTGAAAAATTTGCCAACGAGGTCGGTGGATTCCTGCCTCGTCAATTTGCGAATGATGCCAATGTGGAGGCCCACGCGCTCTCCACTGGACCAGAAATAGGGGCTCAACTTGAGAAGGAGTCGGTCCATTTGGATGCATTTATCGCGGGTGTCGGAACTGGTGGGACGGTCATGGGCGTTGCCAGGTACCTGAAAAAGATGCGTTCTGATGCAAAAATTTACCCACTTGAACCTTCCAACAGCCCCACCATGAGCACTGGTCACCGAGTAGGAAAGCACCGCATTCAAGGGATCAGTGACGAATTCATGCCCCCGATCGTCAAACTGAATCAACTCGATGACATCCTTGCGGTGGATGATGGTGATGCCATCTGCATGGCCCAGGCCTTGTCACGGCAACTTGGGTTGGCCGTGGGGATCAGCAGTGGCGCAAATTTTCTGGGCGCTTTGTTGGCTCAGGAAAAACTGGGTCACAGTGCGAATGTGGTCACTGTCTTCTGCGACGACAACAAAAAGTACCTGAGTACAGCGCTCATGCAGCAAGAACCACAAAAAACTGGATTCCTAAGTCCGGACGTGGAGCTGCTGAGCTTCAGGTGTTTGTCCAGAGCCTTCGCGCGGGCGTGGGATCCTCTTGAAACCGCCCCACTGCGCTCACTTGAAACGGAGCTTGAACAAGCCCATTGACAACGCTGTGCCGCACAAAATGACGGCGCCGCACAACAGCATCCAGGCGGTCACGGATTCGCCCAAAAACACCACGCCGTAGACCACCGCAAACACCGGAATCAAAAACGTCACGGTGAGTGAACCTGCTGCCCCAACCTTGTCAATCAGCCTGAAATACAGCACATAGGCCACGCCCGTGCACATCACGCCCACCGCCAGCAGTGCCAGCCAGGCGGTCATGCTCGGTGTTTGGGCGGGCCAAAAAAACCAGGTCGGCAACGCCAGTCCAAGTGACGCACCGATCTGGCTGCCAGCGGCGATGACCAGTGAGGGCTGGCCGCTCAAAAAACGTTTGGTAAAACTGGCCGCCAGTCCGTAACACAGGCAGGCCCCCAAACACGCCAAGATGGCCCAGCCCGTGACCAGGCCCGAGGCGTTGGGCTTGAAGCTGGCTTTGCCCGAGGCCAGCATGGCCACACCGACAAACCCCACCAGCAGGCCGATGATTTTTGTTCCATGGGGTCGATCTTTCAGCCAGAACCAGGCCACCAAGGCACCAAACAATGGCACGGTGGCATTGAGTAAGCTGGACAGTCCGGTGGTGATGGACAGCAGCGCAAAGGCATACAGCGCAAACGGAACACCTGAGTTCAACAGCCCCAGGAAAAATATCTTGCCCCAATGCGCCCTTAGGGCAGCAAGTTGTCCGCGCGCCACCAGCAAAGGCAGTAGAAACAGGGCAGCGATCGTCACTCGCATGCCCGCCGTGGGCAGCGCACCAAACTCAGTGGCACCGATCCGGGTGAATAAAAATGATGCGCCCCAGATGGCGGCCAATGCAATAAATTCGGCCAACCAGGGGCGGTGGGGAAGGGTAGAGTTCAAAGTGCGCTTTCAAGATGCAACAGCGCGGTTTTGCGCTCAAGTCCGCCGGCGTAGCCGGTCAAGGCACCGTTGCTTGCGACCACACGGTGGCAGGGCACGATGATACTCAAGGGGTTGCGCCCCACCGCCGCCCCCACGGCGCGCGTGGCGCTTGGCCGACCAATGCGTTCGCTGATGGCTTTGTAGCTGCAGGTGTGGCTACAAGCGATGCCCCGCATGGCTTGCCACACGGCTTGTTGAAAAGCCGTGCCGGTGCTCAAGTCCAGCGGCAATTCAAACACCGTGCGCTGTCCGGCAAAGTACTCAGCCAGCTGTTCGGCGGCCAGTTGCATCACCGGGTGGCTGGGGGTATGGGCAAAGCTGGATATGTCCGGGAAATGCGCCTGGCCTTCAAACCAGGCCCCAACGAGGTTGGGACCAGCCGCCGCCAGCGTCAGGAGCCCCAGCGGGCTGGGGGTGGTGGAGATTTGGGTGTGTGCTGGAAGTTTCATGATGAATTTGACTCTTGGCCCTCGAAATATATGCGTGATACGCTACTAATTAGATAGCGTGTTTACTGGCTGACTATCCTTGGTGGGGGCGGCCAAAGTGGCCCAGGCGCGGATGACCGCGTAGCTGCGCCACGGCTGCCAGGCCAGCGATGCCGCTTGCGCCGCTTTAGCCGGGTGGGGTGTACCCTGCAAACCCAAGGCTTTGTGCAGCGCCACATCGCCCGCCAAAAAAGCGTCGGGCCAGCGCAACGCACGCATGGCGATGTAATGTGCCGTCCACTCGCCAATGCCCGGCAGGGCTTGCAGCTGGGTCAATGCGGTGCGGATCTCCACGCCTGGCTCCAGACACAGCTGGTCGCTCACAACCGCCTGGGCCAACGCCCTGATCGCGGCCTGCCTTTGCTTGACGATGCCCAGTGAGCCCAGCGCATCACCCGTGGCCGCGGCCAGCGCCTGTGGTGTCGGGAAAAGGCGGTTCAACCCTTCGACGGGCGTGGTGAGGGCTTCGCCGAATTGGGCCACCAGCCGGTTCGCCAAGGTGCGCGCTGCGGCCACCGTGATTTGCTGCCCCAGAACCGCACGCACCGCCAGCTCAAAACCATCCAGCGTGCCCGGTACGCGCAACCCCATGCCAGCCGGAAAGTGAGGCTGCAGCACCTCGTGGATCGCCTGTGGGTCAGCGTCCAGATCCAGCCAGGCGCGTGCGCGGGCCATCACTGTGGGCAGCAGGTGGCACAACGCCTCGCTCACCTGCAGGTTCACCACGCACCGGGTTTCGTCAAAGCTGGCCAGCAGCCAGCCGCTGACCCGTTGACTGCCGTTGGACAGCGCGACCGTTTTGCCTATCTGCAGGCCAGCCGCATTGGAGTTGACCACTTCAAGCCCTGCGAGTTGCCGGGTTTCAAAAAACTGCAGCATGGCCGCCACGTCGTACGGCGGGCGGTAGGCCAGTTTGACGTGAACACCGTCGTTTTTGAAAGGTCCATGGGGGTGCGTACTGGTGCGGCGCAATTGCGTCGGGTTGAGTCCGTAATGCGTGGCAAAGGCGGCATTGAAGCGCCGCAGGCTGGCAAAACCACTCACTTCTGCCACCTGACTGACCGCCAGCGGCGTGTCGGTGAGCAATTGTTTGGCGCACAGCAGGCGGCGTGTTTGCAGGTAGGGCAGGGGTGACACACCAAATTGCGCCTCAAAAATGCGGCGCAGGTGCCGGTCGCTGATGCCCAGCCGTTGTGCCACGTGCCGCACGGTCAGCGCCGGACCCCCAAGTGTGTGGGGCGCATCCATCAGGTCGGCGGCTTGCACGGCCAGCATGGCGCTGGCGTCCTGCATCGACCAGGTCTGGCCAGCGGGTTGACCTGGCGCGTGGCGCGGTGCCAGCTCCGGGCGGCAGCGCAGGCAGGGGCGAAAGCCGGCCTGTTCGGCCTGGGCCGCCAGGGTGAAAAAACGACAGTTTTCCTGCTTGGGTGTGCGCACCCGGCACACCGGGCGGCAGTAGATGCCTGTGGAGGTGACACCCGTGAAAAAGCAGCCATCAAAGCGTGCGTCCCTCGCCTTGAGTGCCAGATAGCAGGCATCGCTGGTGGGGGGTGTCGGGTTGTCCATGTGAACGATCATAAGCCCGCCGTGCCTCGTATCACAGCCCCATACCAGCCGTTTCCGGACATGTTCCTAGGGCGTTTGGCCCCCTACAATTCAGGACAAGAAGCCATCCAAACCATTCAGCCTGTACATCCCATGAAACTCACCTCCTCTATTTTTAAAGCCTATGACATCCGTGGCGTGGTGCCCAGCACCGTGGATGCTTCGATTGCCGAAGCGCTGGGCCGTGCATTTGGCACGGTGGCGCTGCGCGAAGGTCAAACCAAAGTGGCTGTGGGGCGCGATGGCCGTGTGAGCGGCCCGGACTTGAGTGCGGCACTGATGCGTGGTCTGGTTGCCGTGGGGGTGGATGTGATCGACATTGGCATGGCCACCACGCCCATGTTGTACTTTGCCGCCAACACCTTGTGCGCCAGCGGCATCCAGATCACCGGAAGCCACAACCCCAAGGATTACAACGGCTTCAAGATGGTGTTGGCAGGGCGCGCTATTTACGGGGATGAGATCCAGAACTTGCGCCGCATCATGGAAGAAGAAACCTGGGAATTGTGCGACGGCGGGCAAATTCGCCATGCAGACGTGCTGGCCGACTACACCGCACGCATTGTCGGCGGCATCAAGCTTGCCCGCCCCATGAAGATTGTGGTGGACTGTGGCAATGGCATTGCGGGTGCGTCAGCGCCAGGTATCCTGCGCGCCATCGGTTGTGAGGTAACCGAACTCTTCAGTGAAGTCGACGGCGACTTTCCCAACCACCACCCCGACCCCAGCAAGCCTGAAAACCTGCGCGATGTGGTGGCTGCAGTTCAGGCCGGCGATGCCGAGCTGGGCTTGGCGTTTGACGGCGATGGCGACCGCCTGGGCATCGTCACCAAAGAAGGCAACGTCATCTACCCTGATCGCCAAATGATGCTGTTTGCGCAGGATGTCTTGAAGCGTGTGCCCGGTGGCACCATCATTTATGACGTGAAGTGCTCCCAGCGCCTGGCTCCCGCCATTGAAGCGGCAGGTGGCGTGCCGATGATGTTCAAGACCGGCCATTCGCTGATCAAGGCCAAGATGAAAGAAATCGACGCACCCCTGGGAGGCGAGATGAGTGGCCACATCTTCTTCAAGGAGCGCTGGTACGGCTTCGACGACGGCACCTATGCCGGTTGTCGTCTGTTGGAAATCGTCAGCCAGTCGCCGGATGCAAACGCAGTTTTGAACGCCTTGCCCACCAGTTTCTCCACGCCCGAATTGAACGTGAAGTGCGCTGAAGGCCAGCCTCCGCTGCTGGTGGCGCAATTGGTGGCTGCGGTGAACTTCCCCGCACCCGCTACGCTGAACACCATCGACGGCCTGCGCGTCGATTGGCCCGATGGTTTTGGGCTGATTCGGGCCTCCAACACCACCCCCGTGCTGGTGCTGCGTTTTGAAGGCCACACACCACAGGCCCTGACGCGCATTCAAACCGACATGATGGCGCTGTTGCACCAGGTACTGCCCGGTGCGGTGACGGATGAGGCCGCGCATTGAAGGTATTGATCGTCAAGCTTTCCTCATTGGGCGATGTGGTGCACGCCATGCCTGCGGTGCAAGACATCACGCGTGCCCTGCCAGGTGTAGAGATTGACTGGGTTGTCGAGCGCGGCTTTCTGCCGTTGGTGCGGCGTTGCAAAGGTGTGCACCGGGTCATCGCCAGCGACTTGCGGCAGTGGCGCAAACAACCTTTCACTGCGGCCACACGCCAAGCCTGGCGCTTGTTCAAAGAGGAACTGCGGCAAGAGCGTTACGACGCGGTGATTGATTTGCAAGGCTTGACCAAATCGGCGTTGGTGTCATGGATGGCGCGCCTGAGCGAAGGTGGCAAGCGCTATGGCTTGGCCAATCAAACCGAAGGCTCCAGCTTTGAAGCTCCGGCGCGTTGGGTGGCTGATGTGGCCATCACTTTGCCCGCGCACATCCACGCCGTGACCCGGTCGCGTGAGTTGTGCGCCAAGGCGCTGGGTTACACCTTGCCTTTTCCAATGGAATTTGGGCTTCTAGCCCTCGTGGATAAAGCGCCAGTAGATATAAAAACAATAGCATTCAGACGTGGTTTGCGGGGCATGGTGGCGCTGGTGCATGGCACCTCGCGGGCCGACAAGCAGTGGCCTGTCGCGTACTGGCGTGAGCTGGCCCGCCGACTCAACGATGCCGGGTTTGGTGTCGTCCTGCCGCACGGCAACCCGGCAGAAGAGCAGGTTTCGCGCACCATCGCGCACGAGCTGGAGCACGCGCAGGTGTGGCCCACCATGGCACTCGATGCGCTGACCGATGCCATGGGCACCTGCATGGGAGCCATTGGTGTGGACAGCGGTTTGAGTCACATGGCCGTGGCGCTGGATTTGCCACAGGTGCAGATTTACAACTTCGACACGGCTTGGCGCACCGGCCCCTTGCCGAGCGCACTTGCCGATCAGGTGCCGCATCAATGCAGTGTGTTTGCACAGCCCACGCCCACGGTGGATGGCGTTTGGCAAGCCTGGCTGGACATGCTGAGTGCCTGACGGGCAAGTTGCTGCATGATTCGCTGGCTCTATTCACTGGTGATGTGGCTGGCGCAGCCGCTGCTCAGGCGCAAGTTGCTGCGCCGCAGTGTGCAAGAAGCGGGCTACGGCGAACATGTTGAAGAGCGCTTCGGGCATTACCACCAAACGGTGCCCCCACATGCTGGTCCTACCGTCTGGTTGCATGCAGTCTCACTGGGTGAAACCCGTGCGGCCGCGGTGCTGGTCGAGGCCTTGCGGGCGAGGCTGCCACAGATGCGCCTTCTGCTCACCCACGGCACCGCCACCGGGCGCGCAGAGGGTGTAAAACTGCTGCTTGCCGGTGATTTGCAAGCCTGGCAGCCTTGGGACACACCGGCGGCAGTTGCCCGGTTTTTGGCACATTTCAAGCCCAACCTGGGCATTTTGATGGAAACCGAAGTCTGGCCCAATCTGGTGGCCGGATGCCAACGCCAAGGTGTGCCGTTGACGCTGGTCAATGCACGTCTGAGTGACAAATCTTTAAGCCAGTCGCAGCGACTTGCCTGGCTGGCACGTCCCGCGTTCGCCGGGTTGACCGGTGTGTGGGCGCAAACCCAGCAAGACGCGGACCGCCTGCAGACACTGGGTGCCAAGGTGCAGGGTGTCATGGGCAACCTCAAATTTGATGCCATTCCCAACCCTGCGCAAGTGGCGCAGGGCAAATTGTGGCGCGCCCATACCGTTAAACCGGTGGTGATGTTTGCCAGCTCGCGCGAGGGTGAAGAACTGGCGCTGCTCAAAATTCTTAAGGAGTTTGAGGCTCTAGCCCTCGACGACAAAGCGGTATGCGCTATTAATTCGATAGTAAATCAAGTGCAGTGGCTGATCGTGCCCAGACACCCGCAGCGCTTTGCTGTGGTGGCTGAGCTGATTTCAGCGAACGGGTTCACGGTGCAACGGCGCAGTGCGTGGGGTGCGGATGGCCCGGTGCAAGGCACACAAGCGCCAACGATCTGGCTGGGCGATTCCCTGGGCGAAATGGCGCTGTACTACGGCTTGGCTGACGTGGCGCTGCTGGGCGGCAGTTTTGAGCCCCTTGGCGGGCAGAACCTGATCGAAGCGGCGGCCTGTGGTTGCCCGGTGGTGATGGGCCCGCACACCTTCAATTTTTCCGAAGCGGCTGACCAAGCACGGGTTTCCGGGGCAGCGCAGCGCGTCGGCAACCTGTCGCAGGCCGTGGAAACCGCCGGTGTGCTGGCAGTTGATCCACAGGCATTAATGCACGCCAGCGCGGCTGCACACGGCTTTGCGCAGTCCCGTCGCGGGTCGGTCAAAGGACTGGCAGATGCCCTTGTGCAGGGTATCTGATGTTACAAACTTTGCAATTGGTTGATCTAGATTAAACCTTTGGAACACTATGAATGGACTTATTGAACGCTGTGGATAGAAAATAGCGCGCAATGGATTAGTCCAGGTTTCTGTCAGAAGTCTGTATTTTGGGTTTTTAAGGAGATGGAATGCGTAGTACCTTTATTGCTGCCCTTGTGGGCCTTTTCTTGTTTGGCCCGTTCAGTCCTACTTGGGCTGCTGACGCCGCTGGTGCCGCCAAGTGCGTCAAGTGCCATGACAGTGAGGATCTGCCTGATATGAGCCGAACAGCCCACGGGTTTGCAGCTGACAAGCGCGCTCCCGACTGCACCAGCTGCCACGGCACCAGCGAAGCACACGCGAAGAAGCCCACCGCTGCGCATCCTGATCGCGTGTTTGTGCACGAGAACGCCTCTCCCGCCCAAGAACGTAGCGCTGCGTGCCTGACCTGTCACACCAAAGATGCCACCCGTGCACTGTGGTCTGGTAGCCAACACCAGAATGCCAATGTGGCTTGCAACGATTGCCACAAAGTCCACGTCAATCGCGACAAGATCCTGGTGAAAGCCACGCAGCCCGACGCGTGCTACACCTGTCACAAGGCACAACGCATTGACATGAACAAACCCTCGCACCACCCCGTGGCCGAAGGCAAGATGGCCTGTTCTGATTGTCATAACCCGCACGGCTCTGCGGGACCCAAACTGATGAAACGCGACAGCATCAACGACACCTGCTACACCTGCCATGCAGAAAAACGCGGTCCTTTTATTCACCCGCACGATCCAGCTGCTGAAGATTGCTCCACTTGCCATAACGCGCACGGAACGATTGTTCCCGCCATGCTCAAGTCGCGTCCACCGCTGCTGTGTCAGCAATGCCACACCCCACATACTGCAGGTGGTCTCGGTGCCCTGGGCGGTCAGCTTGGTGTGAACGTGCCTCGGGCTGGTGTGGCTGGCGATACCTCCGGTATCAGTTCAGTGAGCGTATGGCAAGGTCGTAGTTGCATGAACTGCCACACGCAGGTCCATGGTTCCAACAACCCCTCGAACACCACCACGGCCCCTCAGTCGTTAATGCGCTGAACGCAGGAGAACCACAATGACTACTCATGTTTTATCAATTCGTGCGCAACGCACCCTTATCGCTTTGGCCGCATGTGCGGTGTGCATGTCAGTTTCGGCGCAGCCCGTTACTGAAGGTTCCGTCCGCATTGGTTTAGGTGCATTTGACGGCTCTGGCCCCGATCGTGCGCTCTTTAATCAGTACACCGGAGCCCATGCTAAGGACGACATCGCCGTTACTTTGGGGGTGGATTACTCACTCCGGGACGAAGATGCCGGCAAGTGGGTTGACTTCAGCGGCTCGAATCTTTTCGGCGACACCCGCGAACTCAGCGTTGTCGCGAAAAATCCTGGTGTATGGAAATTGGTCGCCAATTACGGCGAATTGTTGCGCGTTGACCCGAATGTGCTCAACACCACACTCGTCGGTGTGGGTACAGCCAACGTGAGGCTGGTGTCACCACCCGCGTTACCTGGTGCGGGAACCGATTACGAATTGCAAACCAAACGGACCGGAATGGGTTTGGGGTTGACACAGATCATTTCGTCTAATCTTCAGTTGCAAGTCAACTTGAAATCCGAGCAAAAAGAAGGCAGTAGAGCCTTTAGCCTGGCCTACATTTGTCCTGTTGCGCAGGGCTCTGTATGCAACACCATGGTGCCGGAACCCATCAATTCCACCCACACCCAATTTGAAGCACGCGCCACCTATTCGCTGGACAAACTGCATGTGAATGTCGGCTATTACGGCTCGTTCTATGGCAATTCCAACACGGCACTCAATGTGGCTGGCTTACCTGCCAGCTCGTTCAACCAGTTGCCGGTAGCGTTGTCACCAGACAATCAGGCTCATCAATTTGATGTGAGCGGCAATTACGACTTCAGCAACACCACGCATGGCACGTTCAAATTGGCTTGGGCCACTGCATCACAAAATGCGAATTTTGCTGATGCAGGGCTGGTTGGGCCGGCCATTCCTGGCGGCACCGTGAGCAGTTCTGGTGCGCGTGTGGACACCACACTGGCAAAAGTGGGATTCACTTCCCGCCCCATGCCCAAGTTGACGCTGACAGGCGACCTGCGCTATGAAAACAAGGATGATCAAACCCCACTTTTCAACTACAACCTGACCGGTCCAAGCACCAACCACCAACTGCCCAACACCAAGGTGCTTGGCAAGTTGCAAGCTGGCTGGCAGTTTGACAGCAACTATCGTGGCACGGTGGGTGCAGACTTCGAATCCATTGACCGTGGTACCTACACCAGCAGCAGCATCCTGACCGGCATCAACGCCTTGCGTCAGGATACCCGCGAAACCACTGTGCACGCCGACCTGCGTCGCCAGTTGACCAACAGTGTCAGCGGAACAGTGGGCTTGTCCACCAGCCGCCGGGAAGGCTCCAACTGGTTGCAACCAGTTGCGACGGGAGGCGTTGCCGACATGAGCACCCCTGTAGCCAGTGCGTTGTTCATGCCCACTCAGGCTGACCGTCAGCGCGACAAAGTCAAAGTCTCTGCCGACTGGCAACCCAACGAAAAGCTCAACATGCAATTCGTTCTTGAGAATGGCACTGACAGCTACACCGCGCCAACAAACAATGGATTGCGCGACACCAGCATGAACCTGGTGGATGTGGATTGGACTTATGCGTTGACTGACATTTGGGGTGTGAACGGGTCACTGTCGCAAGGCAAACAATCACTGAACCAGGCTTTTTACGCGGGTACGGTCATGTCATTTGACAACACCAACTGGGGTGTGTCTGTCGGGTTGAGTGGCAAACCTACCGCGACGATTCAGGTCGGTGCCAATTTGTCTTACCTTGATGACAAGAGCGTTTATTCTCAGTCGGCCGACGCCGCAGCACCTGCATCAATAGCGGCGCGTTTGGCGGCAACTGGTGGTTTGCCAGACGTTAACTTCCGTCAAACTGCGCTGAAGCTGTATGCCAGTTATGCACTGCAGAACAAGGCTTCAGTACGCCTTGATCTGGTTCATCAGCGCACCAGTTCAAATGACTGGGCCTGGGGTTACAACGGTGTACCAGTCACGTACTCTGATGGTGCAACCGTCAGCCAGAAACCTGAACAAAACGTAAGCTTTGTCGGGGTAACTTACATATACCCGTTGAAGTGATCGCACAGCGTCCATCAGCAGTTAAAAATAACCCGACAAAATTTGATTTAACACAAGCAGGGCGCATTCAGTTAGAAACAGAATCCCCTTCCTGTACATAGAATTTAGCCCAGCTGACATGCTGGTGAAATTCTTCCCAGAGTTAGTAGAGTGTTAGTTAGTGAGTTAGTTCCTTCGTTCTTTGATGAACTTGGTTTTTTAACCTTAATGCCTAAGGAGGCTAAAAGTGAAATATTTAGAGCTATCAAGCAAGAGTCGACCGTCACCCCATTGGATCAAGTTTGCCGCGGCCAGCTTGATGGCTATCGCAATCGCCGGTTGCGGCGGCGGCGGTGCCGGTTCCAACAGTACAGTTGCCACCAATCCGGCTTCTGTGACCAAATTCGCTGCCTCCGCATGGCTATCTCTCAAACCACAAATTGACCCCGCCAGCATTTCTGTCAGCATGGCTGCAGATTCCACAGGCGCGGTCAAACCCGTCGTGACCTTCAAAGTGACCGACGCATTAGGCAATCCAGTCGTCGGTCTGGGTGGTCAAGTTGCAGGTACATCTGCAGCATTGCCAACCAATTTCAACCCACAATTCACATTGGCCAAGTTGATTCCTGCCAATGCCACCACAGGTGAACCCAGCAAGTGGGTCAGCTACTTGGTGACAAAACCAGTCCTTACGGCTGGCACGGGTGGTGCTCTCGCTACGGTCAGTGGCTGGGCGGGAACTTATCCCACCAGTGATACCAACGGTACGCTGGTT
>CAIOAQ010000544.1 GCA_903856025.1 uncultured beta proteobacterium | reverse complement strand
TCGCAAACGCTCAATCGAACTGCTGGAGCAAGTCGGTATTCCTGCAGCTGAGAGTCGCCTGAATGTGTACCCGCACCAGATGTCGGGTGGTATGAACCAGCGTGTGATGATTGCGATGGCCATTTCGTGCAACCCCAAGCTGCTGATCGCCGACGAACCCACGACCGCCTTGGATGTGACCATTCAGGCGCAAATTCTGGACTTGCTGCGGACCTTGCAAAAAGACCTCAACATGGCCTTGGTGCTGATCACGCACAACATGGGCGTGGTTTCCGAGATGGCGCAACGTGTGGCCGTGATGTATGCCGGCCAGATCATGGAAACGCGCAGCGCACATGACATTTTCGAGTCGCCACAGCACCCGTACACCGAAGCGCTGTTGGCCGCCATGCCTGAACGCAGCGACGGCGCAACACGCCTTGCGACCATTCCTGGCATGGTGCCTGGGCTGTATGACCGTCCAAGCGGCTGCCTGTTTGCGCCGCGCTGCACCTACGCTACCCAGCATTGCCGCGTCGAGCGGCCTGAATTGCGCGAATGGCAAACCGGCATGGTGCGCTGCCACTACCCGTTGCAAGGGGAACCCGTATGAGCACAACCCCAAGCACGACTGAAAAAACCACCGAACCCGTGGTGGTCGCGCGTGACCTGAAGCAGGTCTACACCATCAACCGGGGCTTCATGAAACCGTCAGACCACTTGCAAGCTGTCAGTGGCGTGTCGTTTACCGTACAGGTTGGCAAAACATTGGCGGTGGTGGGCGAGTCTGGCTGCGGAAAATCAACGCTCGCGCGGATGGTGTCGTTGATTGAAACCCCCACTTCTGGCGAGTTGTTATTGGGCGGCGTGGATGTGACCAAAGCCACCGAGCAAGAACGCCACGCGCTGCGTCGCAAGGTTCAATTGGTGTTTCAAAACCCGTTTGGCTCGCTCAATCCGCGTAAAAAAATCGGGGCCATTCTTGAATCACCGCTGGAAATCAACACCCAGCTGACAGCGCAGGAGCGTTCTGAACAAGCCCGTGCCATGCTGGCTTTGGTCGGCTTGCGCCCTGAACACTACGACCGCTATCCGCACATGTTTTCTGGAGGTCAACGCCAGCGTATTGCGATCGCGCGAGCCCTGATGCTTAAACCTGGCTTGATCGTCGCGGATGAGCCGGTGTCGGCACTGGATGTGTCGATTCAGGCACAGGTGCTCAATTTGCTGGCCGATTTGCAGCAAGACATGAAGCTGGCCTATTTGTTCATTTCCCATGACCTTGGCGTCGTGCGCCACATTGCACATGATGTGTTGGTGATGTACTTGGGCCATGCGGTTGAGCAGGGCGAGAAAAAAACTATTTTTGCACAGCCTCTGCACCCTTATACACAAGCTTTATTGGCTTCAACCCCCGGTATCGTTGGCACCGGTGCTACAAAAAAACGCATGGTATTGACTGGCGAGTTGCCCTCACCACTCAACCCCCCCCGCGGCTGCGTGTTTTCGACCCGCTGCCCACACGTCACC
The DNA here is from genome assembly GCA_903856025.1 of uncultured beta proteobacterium. GTDB lineage: Bacteria > Pseudomonadota > Gammaproteobacteria > Burkholderiales > Burkholderiaceae_C > Rhodoferax. The sequence continues at coordinate 8,235 of CAIOAQ010000544.1, read as the reverse complement.
GCACAGTGCACCAGTGAGCGCCCGGTGTTGCGTGAGCTTGCTGGTAGAAAAGTTGCTTGCCATTTGGCTGAACAATTCGTTTAATCAGCTTTTTCAACCCGCTGCGGAGCAGCATTAACCCGTAAGGAGTCCACAAGATGACTTTTCTGAAATCAAAGCGCATGTTCACACTCAAGCGCACTGCGCTATGCACCCTGGCGCTGCTGGCCATGGGCCATGCCGGAGCCAAGACTCTGGTGTATTGCTCTGAAGGCAGCCCGGAAAACTTCTACCCCGGCATCAACACCACCGGCACCTCATTTGACGCAGGTGTGCAAATTTATGACACCCCGGTACAGTTTGAGCGAGGCGGCACCAAGGTCTTGCCCGCCCTTGCAGAAAAATGGGACATCTCCAAGGACGGCACCGAATACACCTTTCACCTGCGCAAGGGCGTGAAATGGCAGTCCAACAAAAACTTCAAGCCCACGCGTGACTTTAATGCTGACGACTTCATCTTCTCGATCGAGCGTCAGTGGAAAAAAGAAGACCCTTACTTCAAGGTCACCAGTGCCAACCACTCCTACTTTGACGACATGGGCATGCCCAAGTTGCTCAAGTCGGTCGACAAGGTGGATGAATACACCGTCAAGATCGTGCTGAACGCCCCCGAGGCACCCTTCCTGGCCAACATGGCCATGCCACACAACGGTGTGCAGTCCAAGGAATACGCCATTGCCATGCTGAAAGCCGGCACACCTGAAAAGATCGACCAGGATCCGTTGGGCACCGGCCCCTACTCGCTGGTGCAATACCAAAAGGACGCGTTGATCCGCTACAAGGCTTTCCCGCAATACTGGGCTGGCAAGGCCAAGATTGACGACTTGGTATTTGCCATCACCCCTGATGCTTCGGTGCGCTGGGCCAAGCTGCAAAAGGGTGAATGCCATGTCATGCCCTACCCCAACCCGGCTGACGTGCCTGCCATGCGCAAAGATGCCAACGTAACCGTGCTGGAGCAACCCGGCCTGAATGTGGGCTACCTGGCTTACAACACCACCAAGAAACCGTTTGACGACGTGCGCGTGCGCAAGGCCGTCAACATGGCCATCAACAAAAAGGCCATTGTGGATGCGGTCTACCTGGGTACTGGCGTACCCGCTACCAACCCGATTCCACCGACCATGTGGTCGTACAACAAGTCTGTCAAGGACGATGCCTACAACCCGGACGAGGCCAAGAAACTGCTGGCCGCTGCGGGCCTGAAAGACGGCTTCACCACCGACCTGTGGGCCATGCCGGTGCAGCGTCCCTACAACCCCAATGCCAAGCGCATTGCCGAGCTGATGCAGGCTGACCTGGCCAAGGTCGGCATCAAGGCCGAAATCAAGAGCTTTGAGTGGGGTGAATACCGCAAGCGCATGCAAAACGGTGAACACCAGATGGGCATGCTGGGCTGGACCGGTGACAACGGTGATCCGGACAACTTCCTGAACGTGTTGCTTGGCTGCACCTCTGCCAAGTCCAATGGTTCCAACGTGGCCAAGTTCTGCTATCAACCGTTTGAAGACCTGATCCAAAAAGCCAAGATCACTTCCAATCAGGCGGAACGCACCAAACTCTATGAAAAAGCCCAGGTGATTTTCAAAGAGCAAGCCCCCTGGTTCACCATTGCCCACGCCGTGGCTTTGAAACCAGTGCGCAAGGAAGTGGTGGACTTCAAGATCAGCCCGTTTGGAACCCACGTCTTTTATGGCGTGGACATGAAGTAACAGGGCGACAACCCAGCGTGGCAGTACAAGGCTGCCACCACCAAAAAAGCCAGCGCAAGCTGGCTTTTTTATGCGGGGTCCTTTTAACGCCGATCCTCTTCCTGCCCCAGAGCGGCCTGGGTGATGGCATCCAGCGTGCCACGGGTGCTGATGACCTGTGGATCCAGCATCAGCTCTATCAGCGTGCCTTCAGAGCGGCCAATCGCCGCCAGCAAAGCAGGTTCAAACTCAGCGGTGCGGGTTACACGCACGCCCGCATAGCCGTAGGCCTGCGCCAGAGCAGCAAAGTTGGGGTTCACCAGCTGTGTTCCTGCCACATGTTGCGGGTATTCCCGCTCCTGATGCATACGGATGGTGCCAAACATACTGTTGTTGAGCAGCACGATGATGGTTTTGGCACCGTACTGCACCGCCGTGGCCAGCTCTTGCCCATTCATCAGAAAGTCACCGTCGCCCGCGATGGTGAACGCCAGCCGTCCGCTGGTGATGGCCGCAGCAATGCCCGCCGGTACGCCGTAGCCCATCGCGCCATTGGTCGGGGCCAACTGGGTTTTAACTCCCTTGGCTAACCCGTGGTAGCGCCAAAATCGGTGCACCCAGCTGGCAAAGTTACCCGCACCATTGGTCACCACCACATCGTGCGGCAAGTGTTGTTGCAGCGTGGCCACCACCGCAGGCATGTCAATTTCCCCCGGCAACGATTGAGGCTGCAGATTGACCAAGTAATCGGCATGGCAGGCATGCGTCCAAGCTGCCCACGGCAGATCGTCAGGCGCAGGAAATTCAGCCAGGGCCAGCGCCGCCTGCGCCGGGCTGGCATTTATAGCCAAGTGCGCTTGGTACACCCGGTTCAACTCTTCGGCGCTGGCGTGGATGTGCACCAGGGTTTGTTTGGGCAGCGGTGCTTCAATCAGCGTGTAGCCACCGGTGGTCATCTCTCCGAGGCGAGGGCCCAACGCCAGAATCAAATCACTTTTCCGGATGCGTGCGGCAAGAAGAGGATTGATGCCTATGCCTACATCGCCCGCATAGAACGGGTGATGGTTATCAAAGGTGTCCTGAAACCTGAACGCGTTGGCCACAGGCAACTGCCAATGTTCGGCAAACTGCTGCAAAGCTTGCGCTCCCTCAGGTGTCCATCCACTGCCACCGGCAATGACCATGGGCTGCTTTGCATTTAATAGCATACTGCGCAGGTTATTCAAGGGCTGCAAGCCAAAATTACTTTCTACTTTTGTCACATGAGGCATCGGCTTTGGCGGCACACCTGTGATCGCATTTGCCCGCACGGCAGAGGTCAACATGTCCTCTGGCAGTACCAGCACCACCGGGCCAGGGCGACCGTTCATGGCGGTGGCAAAGGCACGCGCCACATACTCAGGGATGCGGGCCACGTCATCAATGCGCTCCACCCGCTTGGCAAAACCTTTGGTGCTGGGGCCAAAAAAGCTCTGGTAATCCACCTCCTGGAAAGCCTCGCGGTCACGCGTGTCACTGGCCACGTCTCCAATGAACAGAACCATCGGCGTGGAGTCCTGAAACGCGGTGTGCACGCCAATCGACGCATTGGTGGCCCCTGGCCCGCGCGTCACAAAACAAATACCCGGACGGCCGGTGAGCTTGCCGTGCGCCTCGGCCATGAAGGCCGCGCCCCCTTCTTGTCGGTTGATGATGAACTGGATCTGGTCACGGTAGCGGTGAAAGCCGTCCAACACCGCCAGATAACTCTCACCTGGCACGCCAAACGCATGCGTGACACCTTGTTCAACCAGGCACTGCACCAGCAGGTGGCCACCAATTTTTGGGAGATTTGACATGCTTATATCCTCATTGTGATCATCTTCAGACGGGCGCTGCGACCTTCACCGTGCGCTGCCCTACCCCCAACGCCGCCACCACGCTCAGCAGCAAGACCGCCGCTGCGCCGACCAACGTGGCGCTGTACCAGCCGCGGTCCATGAATGCACCAAAAATCAGCGGCGAAATGGCAAAACCCGTGTCCAGTCCTGAATACACCAAGCCATAAACGCGACCGGTGGCACCTTTGGGCGTGGCCTTTTTGATCATCATGTCGCGCGACGGACCGCCAATACCTACCGCAAACCCGGTGGCCGCCAACACCACCATGGTCAGCGTTGCGCCAAAAATACCTGCACCGCACAAAGCCAGCAGCACAGCTGCGGTCAGCATGGAACCAGCCACCACGCGGTCGCTGTGACGTGACCTGGCTGCCACAAAGCCGCCCACCAACATACCCAATGCACCGCACAACATGTAGGCCGTCAAGGTGTATGTGGCCGACTGAAAACTGATGCCATACAAGGCCTTGAGGATCGATACCGAAAAACTCTGTACCACGGCCAGCGTCATGGTGGACAGCAAAAAGAATGAAAAACACCACCACACCACGGGCAGTTTCATAAATGCCATGCTGTGTTCAACAACTGCGTCGGCATGATGTACAACGACCTGGGTTTTCAGAGCATCACGATTTGCAAACAGAACCACCCAAACCACCGCATAGAACACCGCTGCAGCCAAGTAGGCCGTGCGCCAGTTGCTCAAGGCCGTGACAGTCGCAAAGAAAACTGGAGCCAATGCCCAACCCAAATTGCCGGTGAGCCCATGTGCGCTGAACGCGTAACCCAGGCGTGCAGCGGAAATGCGTTGGTTCAAAATCGTGAAATCCACCGGGTGGAAAGTGGCATTGGCCAGCCCCGCCAGCGCTGCCACGCCAATCAAGCCGCTGTACCCTGTCACATTGGCGGCCAGCACCGATGCCAGTGCGAACAAGGCAATCGCCGAAAACAGCAGGGGCCGCGCGCCCAGCTTATCCACCACAAAACCCGCCGAGGCCTGTCCCACCCCTGACACCACAAAGAAGACGCTCATCAACGCGCCAAGCTCTGAAAAATTCAGGCCAAACTCATGCATAAACAGCGGAAACAGCGGTGGCAGCAGCAAGTGTCCGAAGTGGGAGGCGGCGTGTGCCATGCCGACCAGTGCCATGACACGTGCGTCTTGTTGCAAGGGAACAGGTTGAATGTGAAGGGTTGATGCAGTCATGTGGACATGTTACCGGAGCGCACAGCTTGGTAACGATGGGTGGACAATACCCAACCCAACCCAACACATGGTTTACCTTGACTCAGGCTATTTTGATGACAATTTCTGCCCCCTACTCCACGCCTGCGTTATCCCTGCAACGTCCCTTTTCCCGCTTGGCTGCGATGCATCCTGAACTGGTGTCCTTTCGGCACGACCTGCATGCCCACCCGGAACTCGGCTTTGAAGAGCGCTACACGGCAGAGCGTGTGGCCCAGGCGCTGCGTCTGTGTGGGGTGAACGAGGTGCACACCGGCATCGGTCAAACAGGCGTGGTGGGCGTGATCCACGGCAGCAAAAGAAGCAGCGGCAAGATGATCGGCTTGCGCGCCGACATGGATGCGCTGGCGATGCAGGAGGACAACACCTTTGCCTGGAAATCTGCCACACCCGGCTTGATGCATGGTTGTGGTCACGATGGTCACACCGCCATGTTGGTGGGGGCGGCCCGTTACCTGGCTGAGACTCGCGCCTTCGACGGCACGGCCGTGCTGATCTTTCAGCCTGGCGAAGAAGGCTATGCGGGTGCCCAGGCCATGATCAGCGACGGCCTGTTTGACCGTTTTCCGGTGCAGTCTGTTTTCGCCATGCACAACTGGCCCGCCCTCCCCGCAGGCACCTTCGGATTGAACCCAGGGCCGATGATGGCGGCCGCTGACCGCGTCTGCATTGACATCACTGGTAAAGGTGGTCATGGCGCGCACCCTTATCAAACCATCGACCCGGTGCTTGTGGCTGGGCACATCATCACAGCCGTGCAGAGCATCGTCTCACGCAACGTCAAACCGGTCGACAGTGCCGTGATCAGCATTTGTGCCCTGCAAGCCGGTGATGTCAACGCCATGAGCGTGATTCCGGGCAGTGCCAAATTGGTGGGCACCGTGCGAACTTTTAAAGCCGAGGTCCAAGCCTTGGTGGAACGTCGGTTGAATGAGTTGTGTGCCGCAGTGGCACAAGGATTTGGCGCCACCGCGACCGTCACCTACCAGCGCAGCTACCCCGCCACCATCAATACCGCAGTCCAGGCGCAATTTGCGGGAGATGTGGCGGCCTCCTTGGTGGGTGAGACCCATGTGGTGCGCGATCTGGAACCCAGCATGGGCGCAGAAGACTTCTCCTTCATGTTGCGAGCCAAACCTGGAGCCTACCTGCGGCTTGGCCAAGGCACGGTCAACGGTGAAAGCGGATGCTGCTTGCACAACCCCACTTACGACTTCAACGACCAGATTTTGCCCTTGGGTGCCGCGCTGCATGCTAGCTTGATTGAGCAAGGCATGCCGTTGGCTGTTCAGAAGTAAAAACAGCCACTTACTATCAAGTAAGTAGCTGAATACGACCGTTTTACAAGGGCTAGAGGCTTAAATAACGATTAAGAAAAGCTGAACTGCCCCGGTGCGTTGATTGGATCAACCCCCACATGGATGGTGTTTTTTGGTGCAAATTTGCCTTCCAGCAGCAACTTGGAGAGCGGATTTTCGATGCGCTGCTGAATCGCACGTTTCAGAGGCCGCGCACCAAACATCGGATCAAAACCCACTTTGGCCAACTCTGCCACCGCTGCATCGCTCACCTCCAGCGTCAGGTCCATGTGCGCCAGACGCCCGGTCAACACCGCTAGCTGGATCTTGGCAATGTCCGCAATGTGGCTGGCATCCAGGCTGTGGAACACCACGGTTTCGTCAATGCGGTTCAAAAATTCAGGTCTGAAATGGTTTTTCAGCTCGTCCGTCACCGCGTCCTTGACGTCTTCATAGTCTTGCCCGACCATGTTCTGGATCATTTGTGAGCCGATGTTGCTGGTCATCACAATCACCGTGTTTTTGAAATCTACGGTGCGGCCTTGGCCGTCGGTCAGGCGACCATCGTCCAGCACTTGCAGCAGCACGTTGAACACATCCGGGTGGGCTTTTTCCACCTCGTCAAGCAGCAACACGCTATAGGGGTTGCGTCGCACGGCCTCGGTCAGGTGGCCGCCTTCTTCGTAGCCCACATAACCCGGAGGTGCGCCAATCAAGCGTGCCACGCTGTGCTTTTCCATGAATTCGCTCATGTCAACGCGAATCAGGTGTTCTTCCGAATCAAACAAGAATCCGGCCAACGCCTTGCACAACTCGGTTTTACCGACACCTGTAGGGCCAAGGAACAGGAACGACCCGGTAGGCCGGTTGGGATCGCTCAAACCTGAGCGTGAACGGCGAATGGCGTTGGCCACCGCACCGATGGCTTCGTCCTGTCCCACCACACGTTGATGCAGCTTGGTTTCCATTTGCAGCAGTTTGTCGCGTTCGCCCTGCATCATTTTGGCCACCGGAATGCCGGTGGCACGGCTGACCACTTCGGCAATTTCGTCTGCACCGACCATGGTGCGCAGCAACTGGGCGCGACCACCGTCTTTGGCCGACTGGGCCTTGCCAGCTTCTTTGTCCTGTGCGGCCTTGAGCGTTTTCTCAAGTTCTGGCAGTTTGCCGTATTGCAGTTCACCAGCTTTGTTGAAGTCGCCTTTATCAGTGAGTGTTTTGATCTGGACGCGAACCTTTTCCACCTCTTGCATGATGGTTTTGGAGCCCTGGGCCTGGGCCTTTTCGGCTTTCCAGAGCTCGTCCAGGTCGGCAATTTCCTTTTGCAAGGCGGTGATTTCCTCGTTGATCAGCTCCAGGCGCTTTTGGGAGGCTTCGTCTTTTTCACGTTTCACAGCTTCACGCTCGATCTGCAACTGAATCAGCCGCCGGTCCTTTTTGTCCATGAGTTCGGGCTTGGAATCGAGCTCGATCTTGACCTTGCTCGCGGCCTCATCAATCAAGTCAATGGCCTTGTCAGGCAAGAAGCGGTCGGTGATATAGCGGTTGGACAACTCGGCCGCGGCCACAATGGCCGGGTCGGTGATCTGCACGCCGTGGTGCACTTCGTAGCGCTCTTTGAGGCCGCGCAGGATGGCAATGGTGGCTTCCACCGTGGGTTCACCCACCAGGATTTTCTGGAAACGGCGCTCCAGCGCAGCATCTTTTTCAATGTATTTGCGGTATTCATCCAGTGTGGTCGCGCCTACGCAGTGCAGTTCACCACGGGCCAGGGCGGGTTTGAGCATGTTGCCCGCGTCCATCGCACCTTCGGCCTTGCCTGCGCCCACCATGGTGTGAAGTTCGTCGATAAAAACGATGGTCTGACCTTCATCCTTGGCCAAATCCTTGAGTACGTTTTTCAAGCGTTCTTCAAATTCACCGCGGAATTTGGCACCGGCTAGCAGCGATGCCATGTCCAAGGACAGCACGCGCTTGCCCTTGAGTGATTCCGGGACTTCGCCGGCGACGATGCGTTGCGCCAGGCCTTCCACAATGGCCGTTTTTCCGACGCCAGGCTCGCCAATCAAGACGGGATTGTT
>CAIOAQ010000543.1 GCA_903856025.1 uncultured beta proteobacterium | reverse complement strand
TGGTTGCCAGCGGTCATGTGGAAAGTCCGCACCGCGTCGACATTGGAGCTCAGATAACCTCCACAGTCACCAGAATTCCCGTCAATGAGGGTGATAGTGTCAAGATGGGGGACGTGCTGGTTGAACTTGAAGCCAGCGACCTACGGGCTACTCAGCAACAAGCCGACATTGCCGTAACTCAGGCGCAGGCAAAGCTGCGTCAACTCCAGGAGTTGCAGGCGCCAGTTGCCGAGCAGGCCCTTCGCCAAGCAAAAACCAACTTACAAAACGCCCAGTCGGTCATGAGGCGCAATAAAGACCTGTTCAAACAAGGCTTTATTGGTGAGGCTGCTCTAGACGATTTCCGCAAGGCGGTCGACCTTGCCGATGCGCAAGTCAACTCAGCGCAAAAACAACTTGATACGACACGCGCAACAGGAAGCGATCATGCAGTGGCAGAGAGTGCTGTAAGGGAGGCCAAAGCCGCTGCCGATGCCGCCCGCGCTAGAACAAAGTATGCGGTCATAAGGGCCCCGATCGACGGAGTGCTGATCGGTCGCAGTGTTGAAGTTGGTGATGTAGTGCAACCTGGCAAAGTGCTGATGACCCTCTCGCCAAAAGGCAAAACCCAGTTGGTAGTTGCTATAGATGAAAAGAACCTGCGCCTGATTGCATTGGGACAGAAGGCACTCGTCTCTGCGGACGCCTATCCAACCCAGAAATTTGAAGCATCCCTTGTTTACATCAACCCGGGGATCAATGCCCAAACCGGGGCAGTGGATGTCAAGCTCGATATCGAACAGCCCCCAGCTTATTTACGCCAGGATATGACCGTGTCGATCGACATTGAAGTGGCAAGACGATCCAAGGCGCTGTTGTTACCTGTGGCATCGGTTCACGATGCAGAAGGCTCTTCACCCTGGGTAATTCGTGTTGAAAACGGGCATGCCGTAAAGGTGCCGGCTCAGGTGGGCTTGCGCAATGGTGGTTACATTGAAGTTGTGCAAGGACTCAACGAGGGTGACATGGTAGTTTCAACGGCAGCCTCAACGCCGATCGGTGCCCGTGTGCGGACCGTGGTGTCATCCCAATAAGATGCGCTTATGTTGACGACATGGTTACCCTTTGAATGGATCGTCGCACTCCGGTTCTTGCGAGAGGGGCGATTACAAACGCTGTTTATTATTTCTGGTGTAGCCATCGGTGTGGGGGTGATTGTTTTCATGTCTGCCTTGTTGTCGGGACTGCAGGCCAATTTCATACGCCGCGTACTGTCTACCCAATCACATATCCAATTGCTTCAACCTCAACAGGTCACTCGCCCATTGCGGGAGGGAACTGACTTACCGAAAGGGCAAGTGGAAGTGGCTATCGTCCAGCCTCCATTGCAACTAACCAAATCCATTGACCAATGGCAAGCGATCGTTGAGCAAGTGCGTGCAATGGCTGGCGTCAAAGTGGTGTCGCCTGTCGCTGCAGGTTCTGTATTGGTAGTGCGCGGAAGTGCCACCCGGGCGGTAACAATCTCAGGAATTGATCCTGATACTTATTTTCGTATTGTCGACTTCAGCGACAAGATACTGCGTGGTACGTCTCGCCTTGCCGGATCTGACATCCTGATTGGTAACGAACTTAGCAGTGATTTGGCGGTTGATGTAGGTGACAAGCTCCATGTCACAACAGCCAATGGGGGAACCGGCGTTCTGACAATTGTCGGCGTATTCGATCTGGGTAATAAAGGAGCCAACCAGCGAAACACATTTACAGCCTTTCACACTGCACAAAGTCTGCTTGGGCTACCCGGAGGTGCTACCAACATTGAAGTTACTGTGCAGGATATTTATGCTGCTGAAACTATTGCACAGCGGATTGCCGCCGCCAACAACGTGGAGGCCGACAGTTGGATTAAAAACAGTGCGCAGTTCTTTGCCGCAGTGAGTGCGCAAACCACGGCCAACACTGCCATTCGGTTCTTTGTCGGTTTGTCCGTGGCGTTTGGTATAGCCAGTGTTCTCGTCGTTTCAGTCGTGCAGAAGTCCCGAGAAATTGGGATTTTGCGTGCCATGGGAATCTCCAGGGGGCAAATTCTGCGACTCTTTCTGCTGCAGGGTGGATTGCTGGGGTTTGGCGGATCACTGGCGGGGTGCGGAATTGGTGCGCTGGCACTCTTTCTATGGCAGCGCTTGGCCCGCAATGCTGATGGAACCCCGTTGTTTCCATTGGAGTTTGATTCCACCATGTTTGGGCTAGCTCTTGTGCTCGCAACGATCACCGGCCTGCTCGCAGCATTGGCACCTGCCATGCGAGCGGCCCGCCTTGACCCAGTGGTGGCTATCCGTGGATAGCAACATCGTTGTTCAACTGCAGGGCGTGCGCAAGGCCTTCAATATCGGTACACCCTTTGAAACTGAGGTACTTCATGGCATTGATCTGACATTGCAGCGTGGCGACTTTTGTGCAGTGATGGGCCCCTCTGGCTCTGGCAAAAGCACACTACTGAACATTGTGGGACTGCTTGACCGACCAACAGCGGGATCCTTGCGGATTTCAGATGAAGAGACGACGACGCTGGATGACAAGGAGTTGACGCGACTGCG
>CAIOAQ010000542.1 GCA_903856025.1 uncultured beta proteobacterium | reverse complement strand
GAAAATAATCCGGAAAAACTTCAGTGTCTTTTTGAGTGATCAATCGACTGCAAATAGTTGCAATCGCGTCCACAATGGTGTTGCCGGTAATGTATACAAGGATGTTCTGTACGCCTTCATTCCGTAGGTTGCTCGCAGCCTGCAATGTAGGGGCAAAGTGCCAATGGGCGATGCGCCCAATAGTCACTCGGTTAAATTCTTCTGGAAACGGGCTGTCCATAACGCCTGTACGAAGACCAGCTTCAACATGGGCGACCGGAATTCGCAGATAAAAAGCCGTGAGCGCTGCGGCGAAGGCGGTGGTGGTATCCCCTTGAATAACAACGGCATCGGGTTGATGTTCAACAAAGGTTGCGGTGAGGCTATCGATCAGTCGGGCTGTCAGCGCCGAGAGCGTCTGGCCATCTTGCATGACAGCCAGCTCAACATCCGGGGTAATGCCAAACACGGATAGGGCTTGATCCAGCATGTGCCTATGCTGGCCCGTTGAGCAAATCAGCAACTCTATTTTGTCAGTGTGGCGTTGCGCCTCTTGTATGACGGGAGCCAGCTTGATTACTTCGGGACGGGTGCCGAACACAAAAATCAATTTCATAGCACTATGCCACTTGCTGGTATCGCTGTAATTATGTCTTTGTACTCTACGCTAACCTGCCACTTGCTGATAGATACTGCTGACGGAATGACCCAAAAACAATCCGGCTGCATAGTCACTTCGATTGCTGCTTTGTCTCTTAAAAAATCCAGTGCATCCGTCTGGTTACAGAACAGAATGTTGTCGCTTTGCTTAAAGTAGCTGATGAACTCGCGATGTATTGTAATACGCTGTAGTTCGCTAACCCAGCCGTACTGGTAACGAGGCGAAAAGGGGTGGTCCAGGTAGCCAAAAAAAGCACCGCCTGCTTTTGCTATATCAAAAGCCTGTTTAAAAACAGCCAGCGGATCTGCCCCGTCAAGAACACAGTCACCGTGCAACATACATTGTTGGCTGTGACCGATAAAGCCATCAGCTGAACCGGGAGCAAGTCCTGCTCGCGCCATCAGAAAATCAGGGTCGTTGCGTATGATGCCGCCGATGCAGCCCTTGTAATCAGCGTCTGCCAACGCGGCTCTTGCATAGTCAGGCGTTTGATGGAAGGGCGAAACTGCATACCTGACTTGATATCCTGTGGCCCTGTGAATTTCTTGTGCTGAACTTATGGCTTCATGATAAGCGACGTCATAACTTCCTCCCCAGTTGGATGCGTGCGTGGCGGTATGAGAGAGGATGGCACCACCCTTTTCCAATACCTGTTGCGGGAGCAGGTGTTGCCGTTCGTCAGGCAACACCGCCGCATGCAGTGCCAAAGAAAAAGGTATATCTAAAGTTTGGTAGGTTTTCCACAAGGCGCGAGCGGACTCAACATCTTCATCACAGTCTAGGCGCATAGTCACCGCACCCTCGTAGCTATAAGGAATCTCATGAATGACTGGCCAGCAGGGAAGGTTTGCGTTCCGATAGTTGGCAAGAAAATACTCTATCAGACGCCACTCTTGTGAGTCTACGGGACCCACTGAACGGTTAAACCACAATAGACTGTTTGCTTTCGCGTCCCAAAGACCACAATATGCTGATAGTGCATGCTCGCCTGTAGACACTTCAGCAATACAGTTCTCCGCTGCTATAAGTGCTTGCGTGGCTATAGCCCAAATAGAATCGTCCACTTTGATGGCACCGTAACCCAGATTATTCCATTCGTCAGTAAAGTCGTACCGTAAAAAAGGGCGGTTTAGAATGGGTGACAAAAAGGATGCAAGCCCCTTGATGTAAGTCACTACGGCCTCGCTTTCGGTAAACTGATGCGAGGGTGCTGGGACGCAGGCCGCCGCGTCTTTCAAAGTTTGGCCGACCGGAAAAACAGTCATATTTAAATGACTCGCCAACGTAGGTGGAATGGCTCCAAGAAGCAGTATTTTGCAGTCACGGCCTTGAATCGCCTCGATGATGGTCAGCGACCAGGCTTCAAGAGGATCAATCAACACCCAGCAGACTGCTGTCAATGGGCTTGGTTTGCCCATCATGATAGAAATCGACGACCTGCAAACCAGTCGTTTTCCGCAACTGCGCCGCATTGCGGCTTCCACAATATTGCCAGCTTCGCTACGTGAGCCGGGACAAATGACATGAATCATGAGTGAACTACATGCCGGAATTTGGCGTGACGGCCAACGCGCACAAACGAATCATGTGTCACAAACTGCAGATCAAACCCTGCACCCCAGAAGCCTGTGATCTTGCGACGAATTTCATCCTGATCAGCCGATGTTTCAGGGACTATTTTGAGTAAAGGGGGGGTTGATCTCAAATCTATTTGAAATTCCTGTATGCCGCCTACGCGGTGATCCAGCATGTCCTGGATGTGATGGGTAGGATGAGCTATGCCATTAATCGGCACAAGGTCGTGGATGCGTCCAACCACATTCGTAAGGTAAAGGCCGGTAGTCCGTTGTTCTATTTTGCCCGTGTCGCCGGTCCGATAGCGTAGCAGTGGCATTAGCTTGTTTCTAAATCCGGTAAAG
>CAIOAQ010000541.1 GCA_903856025.1 uncultured beta proteobacterium | reverse complement strand
TCACTCTATGAATCGCTTGGCTGGCAACGCGATGAAGTCTTTTATTCCTACAACAGGTCCATCCAAGGCGAAGTCCACGGCCATGAGGATGTTGCGCAAGAGCTTGCTGCAATCCCAGATCGGTCATGCCAATCAAATAGCCAGATTTCATAAAGACAATTCTGTCGCGTTGTATGGAAATATCGAATTTGACCAAATGGGAAATTATTCATGCTTCGTTTTCTAGTTAACGGTGTCGCACTGGGCAGCGTTGTAGTGGCACTTTCGGCCTGTGCCACACATGATCAGTCGTCTGTAGCGGATGCTGCAACGGCGCCGCTGAACGATTTCAACTTGATTCATGCCGACATACCGGTGGTGCTTGCTGAGGCTCAGAAACAACCTTACCTGATCCCGGCAGATATGAGTTGTCATGCCCTTTCTGCTGCCATTCTTGATCTGGACGCTGCGCTCGGCCCGGACCTGGATGCGCCGGCAACGGAGTCGAATCCCGGTTTGATGGAGCGTGGAACCAACGAAGCCAAAAGCTCGGTGGTGGGTGCGCTGCGCAGCACGACGGAAGGCATTGTTCCGTTTCGTGGCTGGGTCAGAAAACTGAGTGGTGCCGAAGAATATTCCCGCAAAGTAGCTGCCTCCATCACCGCCGGAATTGTGCGCCGGGCTTTCTTGAAAGGATTCAAGGTGTCCAGAGAGTGCGCATGACATGCGTAGGTGCAAGCGCATGAGTGTCACAGTTTTCCAGCAATCAACCCATTTTTTGCCCGCAGCTTAACGGTTCGCCGCCCTGACCCGAGGGACTGGACCGAGAAAATCATGCCTGCTTCGCAAAGTGAGGGACCTTGACCGGGTGGCAATTTTTAAGTCAGGCCGATCCTGGGGATGCGCTTATCAGACCAGGGTGGAGTGGTACAAATAGCCATTTAAAACTTGGCCTGTATTCCTGCGTAAATGGTTCGTGGTGCGCCCAGAGATCGGAACTGTTCAGGCGACCCCGTTGTGATGTTGTTGACCGCCAGCGCTGCGTAATTTGCGTAGTGCGCATCAAACAAGTTGTTGATGCCTGCATACAGGTTGAATGTCTTGTTGATTCCGTGTTGGAGGTCTACCTTGAACACGGTGTAACCAGGAACCTGACCGTTGATATCTGCATTGTTCTCATCACCCCGAGGATAGTGAGGACCTTGTGACTGCACCCCAAGGCTGAAACGGGTATTGGCCGCGATGGGATAACTCAGGTTGGCCTTACAGACCCAGCGCGGGATTCCGGGAATTAAATCACCGGGTTTCACAGGGACTGACTGTGCCGAGTTGGCCCCGTTTGCGACATCAAAACCGGTCTGGTAACTGGCATGGATCAAGTCCAGGTCCATGGTGTAACGCAATTGGCCAATCTTGCCTTCCAAACCTATCTCGAAGCCCTGGCGCAAGGTCTCGCCAACGTTGGAGAAATATCCGGTTGTGAGTGAACTCTGATTGAACAGAATGTCGTTCTGAAGCAGCGTGTGATAGTAAGCCGCGCGCCAGGTCAGGTATTTTGATCCACTGCCTCGCATGCCAACTTCGTAGGTTTTCGAGACAACCGACTGAAGCGCTGGGTCAGCACCAAAGGAATTGGGTACGCCGCTGCAAGGTGCGGCCGGGTCCGAGCAGGCCAATTCAATGGCCGAGGGTGCGCGAAATCCCTCCGCGTAATTGGCGAATCCGATCAGCAAGGGATCAATTTGGTACGTCATGCCCAGGGACGGGTTGAGTCGCTGGTAGGCGTGGTCTCCGCTGACGTTGGTGATGCTGCCCAATCCGGTGGCCAAATCACATAAAGCGTCGTCAATGCACGATTGCCCCGAGAGTTTCAAAGACGCATAGTCATATCGCGCGGACGCAGTCGCTGAAAGATTCTCGCTGACATCAAAGGTGCTGGTACCAAATATTCCCAGGCGTTGACTGCTTGAACTGATGTCCGCTTGCGCCATGTAGGCGGCCAGTCCCACCATACCCTGGCTGGAATCAACGTTGGCATATTGCCCGAAATTGCCAAACCCGGTGTGGCTGAACTCTGCGTTGATGCCAATCGTCGAGGTTTGGAATTCGGACCAAATCCGTGCCGTGTTGTTCCATTGCGCATTCACTCCAACAAGCTCTTGTTTGTAATGCGCCAACAGGTTCGTCGCGGGACAGTCGATCGGTGAATGACCAAGGCAACTTGCATCATTGGTGGCATCAGGGATGAAACTTCCGATGTTGCTATTGAGAATATCGCGGCTGAGGTGGCGGTAGTAGAGGTTGCCCGTGAAACTGTTTACTTCGTTGATTTCGAAGTTGCCCACAGCATTGAGTGCCACATTTTGTGTTGCTGTGTAGTCAGGATGTGAATAGCCCTGCGCGGCCCGGTCCAGCATCGACATAGGAACTGTCTGATTGCCATATAGCAGGTTGTCGGCCAGCATCAGCGACAGGCTGCCGTCCCAGTACTGGCCGTTGGTGATGTACTTGCCAAAAAATTGGCGTGCCCGGCTTGGGTTATTGGCGGCCCAACCGTTGTCGTTATAAAGCGATGCAGCGAAGTACAGGTTGTCATTGTCCGATTGGCTTCCATGCTCCACGTCAAGCGTTCTTCGACCAAAGGAGCCCACGCCAATACCTCCCTGGCTACCGGTAAAACTGGCACCACTCTTGGTCGTCATGGAAATGGCGCCCCCTAAAGTGTTGAGGCCATACACGGGATTGGAGCCGGGGATAACGGTGACTTTTTCAATGGCGATTTGCGGTATCAAATCCCAAGAGACCACATCACCAAACGGCTCGTTGATGCGCATGCCATCCAGAAATACAGAAAGCCCTTGAGGTGTTCCCAGCGAGGGAGAGGCCGTGAAACCGCGGTAATTGACGTCAACCGTAAAAGGGTTGCCCTGCGTGTCGTTGATGCTGACCGACCCTAGCGACTGATTGAGTTTTTGCGTCAAGTCTGTGGTGCTGGTGCTCAATGCCTCGCCAGACAAGGTTTGCACATTGCCTGGAAATTTATTGGCAGCGATACCCGTTCTGCCCACCGGGCTGCTTGAAATAATCGTCACAACGTTGAGGGGGGCTATAGGCTTTTCAGGATCTTGCGTTTGGGCATGAGACATCGTCATTGCGACCACCCCAATAAACGTCAGGGCGCTCGTTTTCCACTCCAATTTGAATTTGCACATTGCCAATTTGCCTTCTTGTATTTCAGCTCAATAACATGATAGCGGCATGTTGCCTCGTGTCCCAAGCCCGGAGCAGATTGTGGACTGGGCTGATCGCCGCTATGTCCGATGGTATGACTGGTTCCTTTTTGCCGGATTGGGGGACTTTTTTGCCAGGAATATGCACTATCGACCGTTTCAAAACCATGGCAACCCGCGACGGTTGTGGGCTTCTCTAAGCCCCCAATGCACCCTTACGGCACCACCTTGAGCGACACCTGATCCAGACGCACGAAGTGGAAGCCTTGTTTCAACAAGTGAGTGAGCCCGACCGATAAGCCCTCGGCAGAGTCGGAGGCGGGTTTGTTCATGTGTGCGATGATGACATCACCGTCCTTCACGTGCTTGAGCCGTTCTTCGATGGCCAGGCGTTTGAGTGTGGCACCTGCGTCTGCGTTCACCGAGAAGCCAGCAATGCCATACCCCAGCTTTTCAATTTCGGTGACCGCTTGTGCGTCGTACTCCGCCGTGGCACCACGGTACCAGTGCGGCGGAACCCCAATCAGCTCGGTGATGGCACTGGCTCCTTCAGTGACCTCACGGCGCAGGTGGATGATGTCCGGCTCGCCCGGAATTCCGTACACCCTTTTCCCTGCACCGATGACTGCGGGGATGTGATTCTCCCCGTGGTCCTCTACATCAAAAAGGTCCAGGTGCACCTTGATGATGGCGACCCCCTTCGGGTTGACCAGCAACCATTTTTTGGTGGCAAACAGGGTGGCCGGAATCTGGTTGCGAATCAGGTACTCAATCAAGTCGTCGTCAAATTTTCCAGAGCAGGCATCCAGTGTCAACGCAATGCGTTTGCTGGTCTGCGGCACTGGCGCGATACGGTCGTGTATCTCCGTGGGTTTGTCTTCTGCCTGAACTGCGCCGCATGCGAAGTACAGCACCCAAAATAGTGCGAGAAAAAATTTCATTTCAGTTAGGCGTGCCAAAGAGATCGTCGAACTTTTTGGCCGCATCGGGTGAGCTGCGACTGGTCATGGGCTGGCCCTTAGGGTACTCTTCAGCGATGCGGTCTTCCCAATACGCCGCCGGCGAAGGCGCGTTGCAGAGCCTGCGAAACACCTCTTGCGGCACTTGTTTGTAGGCCAGCACCGACTTGTTGTCCCAGTGCAGTTCCAGTTGCCCCGATGCCGGGTCGTAGTGCGCCGTTCGGATGCGCCCGCCTGCGAAATTTTTGCTTTGCATATCCGATACCTCATGTGTCCGCGCCGATGGCGGCAGGGGCGAACTATACGATGAAGCGGCACGGCTTACCGCTGGTTGGCTCACACCATTTTTCCTAGGTAAAGTAGATTTTTTACCTCTATCGATCAGGCTGCCGGGCAGCACTGACCATGTTAACGTTGGCACCAGCTTACTCTTCCCATCGAACTCTGTTTATGAAAATCGTTCCACCCATTCGCGCCGTTCGGACCTACACGCAACACCTGCTGGGTACGCCTGAAGCTGTTTTTCCCCTGCTGTGCCCTGTTCGGGAGGCGGACTGGATTCACGGTTGGGATCCGGTTTTGGTGGTGTCCTCCTGCGGTGTGGCCGAGGCAGACTGTGCGTTCACAACGACTGCTGCACCAACGGACGCCGTTTGGTACATCACGCGCCACGAACCGCAACACGGATTCGTTGAGATGATCAAAATCACACCTTCGGTGACGGCGTGTCGCCTTTCCATTCAACTTCGCGCATCGGCCAGCGGCACCGAGGCCGACGTGACCTACATGCACACAAGCCTTGGACAGGAGGGCGACAAGTTTGTTGCGGCCTTCAGTGAATCGTATTACCTCAAGTTCATGCAGGACTGGGAGTGAGTGTGATCAACGAATTTGATGGTCTGCAGGTCAGGTTCCTTGATGGTCGTGACAGCAAAAGGTCAAAGCCGAAACG
>CAIOAQ010000540.1 GCA_903856025.1 uncultured beta proteobacterium | reverse complement strand
CTCATTTGATCCCGTTGCGTTCGATGTCGCCGACGTCAATGAGCGCCTTAACCCATCAACGCCTTGACTGTCAATTGGGTACTGGTCGGGCGCTTACGATTGAAATGACGGCATGGACAGACCATCGGTGAATCCGACCACAAGAGACAGTGCGATGACCATCCATGGCTGAACAGCGCCCAAGAGTAGAAGTAGCACGATCAATATGGGGCACAGCATTTGAATCGACTGGAACACCACAATGGTTCGACGTCGGTCATAGTGATCAGCCAGATAGCCACCCACTAGCGTCAATACAAACACCGGCGCTGCTAGGGCAAAAGAATCAAGCCCGAGCAGAAACGGCGATGCTCCGAGGCTGAGAAGTAGCCAAGGTTGTGCAACTTGCTGTGCCCAAGTTCCAATGTTGGAAAGTAAACTGGCAAACCAGAATGTGCCGAAACGCCGCGTGCACAGCAGTCGCAAAGACTGGCCAAAGGCATCTGAATTCATGAGGTTCTATTGTCCTCTGTTCAATCACGTCGAGCGTGTAAAGTCGACTGAAAGTTGGAACTTTGAAAAAACATTTTGGACTTTCCATGAGAGATTTTGGTCTCAATTGGAGAGCACCTGCTTTACACATTCTTTGCAAAATGTGGTTCGCCACGCAGTCAACCGCATTGGCATGGGTTCGTTGAATACGCAAGGCAATAAGCCTGGTAACAACAACTGGAGAAACCAAATGAAAAAGTTCGCTATTCTTTTCGCTGCACTGCTTGGCATGTCTGTCAGCATCTACGCGCAAACTCCCACAGACAAGCAACCCAACCCAATTGTTCAGGCTGACAAAGCAAAACTTCAAAGTGATCACAAGGCAGTTAAAGCCGACAAGGCTAACGCCAGGGCCGACAAATCAAGTGGAAACACTTCTGCTCTAGCCGCGGACAAAGCACAAGTTAAAGCTGACAAAGCAACCGCCAAAGCGGATCGTGCCAAGCTTAAAGGGGATCGAAAGGCTGCTCATGCAGCAAAAAAAGCTGCACAAACGCCATTAAATTGATCAAATTAACCTCAAAAACGCTGTACTTTGGGTGGGCGTATCAATAAGAGAAGTGGCATGGTCAGCAGGGTAATCCACATCATCATCCGGAAATCATCGACATATGCGATCATGGCCGCTTGGCGATTCACTTCCATGTTGATGGCGGCAAGACCCGCTGAGGACAGCGGATTCATTGCTGACGGCAAGGTTTGCAATACTTGGTTGGCATAATTGATGTCTATGGAAAGCTCAGCGTGAGCACGTGCCATACCCTCAGTGAGCATCGCCTGCACAATGGATATACCAACACTGCTCCCAATGTTACGCATCAGACTATAGATGGGGGTGCCCTCGTTGCGCAGCCTGGGCGCAAGAGTAGCAAAAGTCAGTGTGCTTAACGGCACAAAGGTAAAACCTATGCCCATGCCCTGGATAAACCCAGATACAGTCACCAGAGTGCTGTCCATCTCAAGCGTGATGTGGGTCATCTGGTAGAGCGAGTAGGCAGTCAAACAAAATCCAAAAGTCATGATGACACGCAGATCAATGCGATTCACCAACTTACCCACCACCATCATCGCCAGCATAGTGCCAAGACCGCGCGGGGCCATGACCTCCCCTGTAAAAAATACAGGGTAGCCCAGAAGGCCTTGCAATAGTGAAGGCAGTAGGGCCATGGTGGCGTAAAGGATCATGCCCACGACAAATGCAAATGCAGTGCCGGTAATGAAGTTGCGATCCCTTAATAAGTCGAGATTCAGGAAGGAACTCTTCCGAGTCGTCAGGGTATGGACAATGAAAAAAGCAAGTGCAATCACGCAACCAGCAGCTTCTGCGCACGTTTCAAATGAGTTAAACCAATCCATTTGCTCGCCTCGGTCAAGAAAAAGTTGCAACAGACCGATGGTCAAACTGAGCGTGGTTAAGCCGAAGATATCGAGCTCCTCGCCCTGCGGCTTGCTCTCAGGCAAATAGCGCGCAATACCGTAAAAGGCAAGCACGCCTACAGGCAAGTTGATGAAGAACACCCAGCGCCAATTGGCGTTTTCTGTTAACCAGCCACCCAGCATCGGCCCAAGGATGGGGCCGACCATGATGCCGGCACCCCAGATGGCCATAGCCTGGCCAATCTTCTCCTTTGGATTGATATCGAGAAGAACAGCCTGCGACAGGGGAACCAGGGCCGCTCCAAAAACCCCTTGCAGCAACCGAGCCAAAACGATTTCGCTCAGGCTTTGCGCCATGCCACACAACGCCGAGGCAATGGTGAATCCGACCACTGCTACAAGAAAAATCTTTCTGCGTCCCCATTGGCCGCAGAGCCAACCGGTAAGCGGTGTGGCAATGGCAGCGGCAACAATGTAAGAAGTCAGCACCCAACTGATCTGATCTTGAGAGCTTTGCAGGCTGCCCTGCATATGTGGCAGGGCCACGTTCGCGATGGTGGTATCCAGAGCCTGCATGATCGTGGCCAGCATGATGGACACCGTGATCATGCCTTTGTGCGGCACACTGCTCATTGCGAGGTGAGGTTTGTATGGACCAAGCGAAGCAGTTCCATCAGCGTGCTACGCTCTTGCGGCGTCAATCCTTCTAATGCATGTGCCTGCACTTTGTCACTGATCGCATGCGCAGCTCGCAGTTCCGCCATGGCTTTGGGCTGCAACATGATTTCATTGGCACGGCT
>CAIOAQ010000539.1 GCA_903856025.1 uncultured beta proteobacterium | reverse complement strand
GTGTGTGGGATGTGGTGTTTGAAAGGGTCTAAACCCCCCAACCGAAACGGCATTGGCCCCAGTTGCGTGGCTTTGCCGCCCGGCCCGTGGCCGACGCTGCTGGACTTTTTGACGGAGCGTTTTTCAGCCATTACGCGTGAGGTGTGGCAACAACGCATCAGTGGTGGCAACGTGATCGACGAGCACGGCGTGGTCATCGCCCACAACCTGCCCTACCAACCCCACCAGCGCCTCTACTATTACCGGGAGGTGCCCGACGAACCACACATCCCGTTTGACGAGGTGGTACTTTTTGAAGATGCACACCTGATCGTGGTCGACAAACCTCACTTCTTGCCGGTGGTGCCCTCAGGGGGCTACCTGAATGAAACGGTGTTGATTCGCCTGAAAAAGAAATTGGGACTCGATGACCTGGTACCCATCCACCGCATCGACCGTGATACCGCCGGGCTGGTGATGTTCTCCAAGCAACCCGCCACGCGCGCCGCCTATTGCGCCCTGTTCAGCCAGCACCAGGTGCACAAGACCTATCACGCCATTGCGCCGTGGCGCGCCGATGTGAATTTTCCGTTGACCCGCCAGAGCCGCATCCAGGAGGCGGGGCACTTCATGCTGCAGCATGAAGTCGATGGCCCGGTCAACGCCATCACCCACATCGATGTACTGGAAGTGCGCAGCGGACTTGCCCGCTACCAGCTCAAGCCGGTCACCGGCCAACGCCACCAGCTGCGGGTGCACATGCTGGGACTGGGGCTGCCACTGCTCAACGACGGGTTGTACCCCACGCTCACGCCCGAGGGGTACATGGACCATGCCAAACCCTTGCAGCTGCTGGCCAAGGAACTGGTTTTTATCGACCCGGTGCGTGGCGAACCCTGCTGTTTTACAAGCCAGCATGCCTTGCAACTTCCGCCGTAAGTGGCGGTTTTCTCTGAACCTTCTTCAGCGCTGATGTCCGCTCAAATGGATGTCGCAAAATCGCAGATGGTGCATGAACTCTCGCAAAATCAGCAGCGTTGCTGAAAATCTTGGATCGTCAGGTAGGTTCACTTGTGACGAAATACGCCCCTCTGATCGGGCTGCAAGTTGATCAAACAGCCTTTCCACCTGTTCAATCGGCAAGTGGGTAGCCACTTCATCCGTGTACCCCGCCATTCTGGCCAGCTGAAACACGCCATCATCCGTCGAATGAAGTGACGCGCCCCCCAAAGCCATTTCACGGACGGTCGCCAGCTGGTCTTCCACCACCATGATGGCGGCTTCCAGCTCATACGGCAGCGGTGGGTTGTGTTTGAAAAAGTCGTTTGAAGTCCGCAAGGATCCTATTTCAAGCACCTGCACTCGGTTGGGTTCTGTGCCCATGCCTGCGGCCACCCAGGTCTGAACTTCGCCAATATGCAGCACCACCAGTGGTGCCGCTGGCGGCAGCGTCTTGCGAATGTCTGTGTAGGTCTGATGAACCGCGTCTTGCATATCAAACTCCTGAGGCGATGTCGTGCACCCAGCATGAAAAGTCCGCCTGGATCGTGGCACTGATGCCGTGATCCATGGGGTACAAGCGCGTCTGGTGCTTCACTCCCAGCTCCTGAAGGACTTCGTCTGAGCGGTGCGCCCACATCACTGGCAGTGTGCGATCGTACTCACCATGCCCAATGAAGGCGCAAAGGTGCGCCAATTGCGCCTTCTCCGCCACATGCGGCTTGATTTCTGGCAGGATGCGTCCCGACAAAATGCCAAAGCCGGCGACCAGATGTGGCGCGCTCAGCCCCACACTGGCACTCAAAATACCACCCTGGCTAAAACCGGCAATGACCGTCTTTTCCGCAGAAATGCCATAAGCGGACTGGAGTTGTGCCACGAATTTCAGCAATGTCTGTCGGCTTTGCTCTGCCTCGGCCTCATTGATCACCGGGCCAGTGCTGGTGAAATTCACACGAAACCAGCCGTACTGCCCAGCGCCCATGGCCATCGGACCGCGTGGCATAACAACAAGCGTGTCAGGGCTGGCGTCTGCCAGTAAGTCGACCAGGTTGGTTTCATTGCCGCCCACCCCATGCAAGAGCACCACCAGCGCCTGCGGCTTCTTGGGTTGTGGTTGCTTCGAAACAAACATCAAATCAAATTGCTCGCTCATCAGATTTCTCCCCAGACGTAAGATTCCATGGACAAGGCACCGTTGCTGATGCCCCCGTTCAGCACCGTGACCTCGTCCGCCGCTGTGCTTGCACCCATCGCAATCAACAGCGGAAGAAAATGGTCTTCACTTGGATGTGCCCGCTGGGCGTGGGGTGCCTCAGAGCGGGAATTGAGCAGCAGACTGGTCCGTTTGGCAAGCACGGCCGTACGCACCCATGAAGTAAATTCTTCTGCGTAAGGCGCCGGATGCGCGTCGGCTTGTC
>CAIOAQ010000538.1 GCA_903856025.1 uncultured beta proteobacterium | reverse complement strand
TTCGCGTTCAAGCAAAAATTCAACAAACGCAGGCAAATCCGCATGGACAAGGGTCCCCACCGGAAAATTATCCGGCAGCGCTTTGCCTTTAAAAGCCGCGCCTTTTCCAGTGAGCACCAGGTGGGGCTCACAGCCCACGGCCACGCCCGCCAGCGCATCTCGTGCGGTATCTCCCACCGAGGGCACGCCTTTCAATCCGAAGCCATAGCGTTCAGAAATTTGCTCGAACAGGCCCGGTTCAGGCTTGCGGCAACGACATTTTTCTTCCGGGCCGTGGGGACAATAAAACACCGCGTCAATGCGCCCCCCAACGGCGGCCAGCATGCGGTGCATCTTGTCATGAATTTCATTGAGTTCCGACACCTCAAACAGCCCGCGCCCCAGACCCGACTGGTTGCTGACCACCACCACGTGCCAACCCGCATGGTTCAGTCGCGCAATGGCTTCCAGCGCACCTGGCAGGGGGAGCCATTCGTCGGCCGACTTGATGTACTCGGCACTGTCTTCGTTGATGGTGCCGTCGCGGTCCAGAATGACAAGTTTGAGCGGGTTCATGGCGTGCCTTGAGGGTGGATTGGGTGTAGATCAGGCCGCCAGACGCGACAGATCCGCGACCTGGTTCATGGCGCTGTGCAAGGTTTTGAGCAGGCCCAGACGGTTTTGTCGCAGTTCCGGCGCGTCGGCATTGACCATCACACCTTCAAAAAACGCATCCACCGGCGCGCGCAACGCCGCCAGGGTTTGCAGCGCAGCGGTGTAGTCTTGCGCCACAAACCGGGCTTGGACTTGTGGCAAGCTGGCCTGCATGGCGGCAAACAGCGCCGCTTCAGCCGGTTCAAGCAGCAAGGCTGGGTTGACGTCCGCAGCCACCTCGCCGGCTTTTTTCAGGATGTTGCTGATGCGCTTGTTGGCTGCGGCCAACGCAGGGGCCTCGGCCAGCGCAGTAAAGGCGCGCACCGCAGCCAGGCGGCGCGGCACATCGCCCAGACGCTGCGGACGCAGGGCCAGCACGGCATCCACTTCCAAAGCGCTGTAGCCTTGTTCGCGCAGGGAGCCGGCCAGGCGGTCGAAGATGAAGTCCAATAGATCAACTTTTACACGACCGCTCTCAAACCCGGCAATCGACCTGAATTCATGTGCGGCGACGGCAAGCAGGTTCTCCACACTTAAGGGCAGGTCTTTTTCAATCAGCATGCGAATCACACCCAACGCATGGCGACGCAGGGCAAACGGATCCTTGTCACCGGTGGGCAGGTTGCCAATGCCAAACATACCCACCAAGGTTTCCAGCTTGTCGGCCAGCGCCACCACCACACCGGTGGTGTTGCGCGGCAACTCGTCACCGGCAAAGCGGGGTTTGTAATGGTCTTCGATGGCGAACGCGATGTCATCGTCCAGACCGTCATGACGCGCGTAATACGCCCCCATGATGCCTTGCAACTCCGGAAACTCACCGACCATGTCGGTCATCAGATCACATTTTGACAACATGGCTGCGTTGTCGGCATTCGCCGAAAACGCATCTTTGACACCACCATCCCCCAAACTGCGCGCAATGTTGCTGGCAATCCAGCGCACGCGTTCTGTGCGTTCACCTTGCGTGCCGAGTTTGTTGTGGTAAACCACCTTGCCCAAGCCATCAACGCGCGAAGCCAGCGTCTTCTTGCGGTCCTGGTCAAAGAAAAATTTGGCATCGGCCAGGCGCGGACGCACCACACGTTCATTGCCACCAATCACCAGGCTGGTGTCGTCGGGGCTGATGTTGCTGACCACCAGAAACTTGTTGGTGAGTTTGTTGGCGGCGTCCAGCAGCGGGAAGTACTTCTGGTTGGCCTTCATGGTCAGGATCAGGCACTCTTGCGGCACTTCCAGAAACTGTGCCTCGAACTCGCACACCAGCACATTGGGGCGTTCCACCAGCGCGGTGACTTCATCCAGCAGTGCTTCATCTTCAATAGCATGCGATCCATGTCCCACGAGGGCTGCAGCCTTATTTAACTGTTGAACAATGGCCGCACGGCGCTCAGCAAAGCTGGCCACCACCGCACCGTCTGCCAGCAGGGTGGCCGCGTAATGGTCCGCATCAGCCAGCACCACCGGCGATTTGGCCGCCTCAAAACGGTGGCCTTGTGTGGTGTTGCCCGCCGTCAGCCCCAGCACCTTCACCGGCACCACGCGGCTGCCGTGCAAAGCCACCAGGCCATGCGCCGGGCGCACAAAGTTCACGCTGCTCCAGCCGGGCAGTTCGCAGTCGGTTTCCAACTGGTAACTCATCACTTTGGGGATCGGCAATTTGCCCAATGCAGTTTCCAGCGCCTGCTGCAAACCCACGTCCAGCGTGGCACCACTCACTTGGCTGTCGTAAAACAAGGCTTCGGCCTTGCCATCAGGCGCTTTGCGCAGTGCCGCCACAGCCTTCACTGGGTCGGACACGTCCGCACCCAGCGCCTGCAATTTCTTCAGCAGGGCAGGCGTGGCTGCCCCATGGGCATCCAGGCCCACGCTCACCGGCATCAACTTTTGCTGCACGGCCTTGTCGGCCGCTTTGTCGGCCACTTGGGTGATGTGGGCCGCCAGACGGCGCGGTGAGGCAAACGGGGTCACCACCGAGTCGGCCGAGGCCAGACCCAACGCACGCAGCTGCTCTGCCAGCTGGCTGGCAAAGGATTCGCCCAATTTTTTGAGCGCCTTGGGCGGCAGCTCTTCAACAAACAGTTCAACCAGTAAATTTTGATTCGTCATGATCATGCTGCCTTCTTCGTCATCTGGGCCACCCACTCGCGGGGGGCCATCGGGAAGCCCAGGCGTTCTCGGCTCTCAAAATAACTTTGCGCCACGCCGCGCGCCAGGTTGCGGATGCGGCCAATGTAGGCGGCGCGCTCGGTCACGGAAATCGCACCACGGGCATCCAGCAGGTTGAAGCTGTGGGCGCATTTCAGCACCTGTTCATAGGCGGGCAAGGCCAGTTGGGCTTCCATCAAATGCTTGGCCTGCTTTTCGTGGGCGGTGAAGGCGGTGAACAAGAAGTCGGCATCGCTGTGTTCGAAGTTGTAGGTAGATTGCTCGACCTCGTTTTGTTTGTACACGTCGCCGTAGGTGAGTTTGGAGCCGTCCGCACCTTCGGTCCAGGTCAGGTTGTAGACGTTGTCCACGCCTTGCAGGTACATGGCCAGGCGCTCCAGACCGTAAGTGATCTCGCCGGTGATGGGCTTGCAGTCAATGCCGCCGACCTGCTGGAAGTAGGTGAACTGGGTGACTTCCATGCCGTTCAACCACACCTCCCAGCCCAGGCCCCAGGCCCCGAGTGTGGGGTTTTCCCAGTCGTCTTCGACAAAACGGATGTCGTTTTTCTTCAAATCGAAACCCAGCGCTTCGAGTGAGCCCAAGTACAACTCCAGAATGTTGCTGGGGGCCGGCTTCAAGACCACCTGGTACTGGTAGTAATGCTGCAGGCGGTTCGGGTTTTCACCGTAGCGGCCATCTTTGGGGCGACGGCTCGGTTGCACATAAGCCGCTTTCCACGGCTCCGGCCCAAGTGCTCTTAAAAATGTAGCTGTGTGCGAAGTGCCCGCGCCGACTTCCATGTCATAGGGCTGCAACAACGCGCAGCCTTGGGCATCCCAATAGGATTGCAGTTTCAAAATGATTTGCTGGAAGGTCAACATGGTTTTTTGGGTGAAGTGTGGTTTCACCAGAGGGTCAACGGGGTTATGCAGAAGCCTGCATGAAAGGGGATGATTTTACGGGCTTGTGATGTTTGGCTTCTGTTTGATCGAGTTTTGGTTGGGAGAGTGATGAAAGTGGATGTTTTTCGTTCTTCCCCCCCTATCTCC
>CAIOAQ010000537.1 GCA_903856025.1 uncultured beta proteobacterium | reverse complement strand
GGTGCCTCTGGAATTAGACATGGTGTAGCCTGCTTTTGCATGTTTGATCCCATGAGTGCTCGGTTTGCATCATCATGATTTAGAAATGGAATAAGGTTGAATTTCAGCGCCAGTGCATGGCGTCCCGTTCAAACAAGCCTCCTTGCCGCGCCCGTTCTTCGATGCGCAGCGCACGCGCGTACAGCCATTCTGGCGCGCCGATGTCTTTGAGGGTGTCGGCCCCCAAACCGTCCAGAGCGGTGACTTCACATGCCGTGCGCCGGGCTTGGCGCGATGCCCTCCAATTCACCCACCGGGCACGTGCGGTGGCAACCCAGGTGCGGATGACGCTTGGTGCGGTCAACGGTGTGAGCGGGCTGGTGGTGCAGGGGCAGCAAGCAGTGTTCATGATGGGCTCCGGTGGTTGATTTGACATGCTGGTAAGCTTATCTACTGTTTGTTGTCATGAATATCGGTTATTTCTGCATTGATCGTTCACCAATACTTACCAAGCCATGTCCAGATTGCCTTTGAACACCTTGCCCACCTTTCGTGTGGTGGCCCGCCTGGGCAACCTGCGTGCCGCCGCGCAAGCGCTTCACCTGACCCACAGCGCGGTCAGCCAGCAGATCAAATTACTGGAAGAACAGGTGGGGTTTGAGCTGTTTGAGCGCCGGGGCCGGCGCATCGTGCTCAACACCGCCGGGGCCACCTTGCAGCGTGCGGTAGAGCCCGCGCTGGATCGGCTGGACGAAGGACTGCGCGCTGCGGCGGCCGCCGCACAAGGCGAAGCCCAGCGCATTCGGCTGACGCTGTTGCCGTCGTTTGCCCAGCGCTGGCTGTTGCCGCGCATGCCGCGCTGGCGGGAGCGCTATCCTGAGATCCACCTGGAGCTGCACACCTCACAGCAGGTGGTGGATCTGGTGCGCGAGGGCTTTCACGTTGGCTTGCGCCAGGGGCAGGGGCCGTGGCGTGGCCTGCAAGCCGAACAGTTGGTGGACTCGCCGCTGGTGGTGCTGGGTTCTCCCGCTGCGGCCCGCCGTTTAAAAGGGTGCGGCGTGGACGAGTTGGCCGAAGAACCTTTGCTGGGCAGGCCCGAGTTGTGGGAGCGCTGGTTCGCCCTGGGCGGCTGGCGTGGTGCGGTCAGCCCGGTGGCGACCTTCAACGATGCGGGCTTGCTGTTGCAGGCGGTGGAGCAAGACATTGGCATTGGGCTGGCACGCGAAGTGTTGGCCGCCGATGCCTTGCGGGACGGGCGGCTGGTGCGCTTGTCGCCCACGGCTTTGCCCGGTGACGCGGCTTTCGCGTTCTACTGGTGCGTGTTTCCACCTGAACTGGAGAGCTGGCCGCCCTTGCAAGCCTTTCGCGCCTGGCTGCGTGAGGAACTGGCGCTGTCCTTGCAAAGCCTGACCGACACCGGTTGCGCTGCCAGCTACCCCATGGTGGAACCCGGGCCATCCCAGCTCAGACAGGCCCCCGTGGCGAGCTGAACGAGAACAGGCACGGCTCCAGCCAGACCCTCGAGCAACGCACATCGGATCGGTAAATTTGGCGATGATCAAGTACTATTTGTGCCTGTATCCCTCGTATTTACTGCGTAAGGCGCTATTGATTTTCAATACATCACGTTGGCAATCACGACCCTGGACGGGACTTTTTGGTGCCGACACTGCTACACCAGGCGTTGCCACGTGCCCATCGAAGGTTTCTTGCACGGACTGAGGGGTGTTCCAAGGGGCAATACTTGGCCTCAAGCGGTTAATTTCCTGCCCGTTCGCTACCCGTGCATTCAGATCTGGACCAGTGGCTCCGGAACCTTGTCCGCCTGCACGTCACGTTCGAATTCAAAATAGGGAAAGAACTCGCGGTCGGCGATGAGTATGTGACGAGCCACGATTTCGTGCGCCAGATACTCGAACAGTTCGCCGACCGAAAGGGTACCTGCGCGGAAATGGTTGGCCAGTTTCAGCGCTTTCTGGATCAATGCGCGATGCAGGTCTGCATGCTCGTTTGCACCAGGGTAACCCGCTGCCGTGATGAGGGCTTCCTCTTCCTCAAAATGCAGGGTAATGTCTGCAATAAGGCCATCCACCAGTGTGCCCACCTCTTGTGGCTGAGACTCGCCAAGTACGGCGCTCAGAAGCTTGTTGGCCTCGTGGAAAAGGTTCTGGTGCTGTGCGTCAATGACGGGGTTGCCGCTTTCATAGTCCCGACGCCAGATCAGTTGGACCAATTTCGCGGAAGCACCTGCCGCAACCGCACCCTTTTGCGACGATTCAGACGCGACCTGAACCCGGTTGCGACCAAGCTCCTTGGCACGATAGAGGGCCTGGTCTGCCGCGCGCAACAAACTTTCGGCATCTTTGTAGAGACCGTCGTTCAAGG
Organism: uncultured beta proteobacterium; assembly: GCA_903856025.1. GTDB lineage: Bacteria > Pseudomonadota > Gammaproteobacteria > Burkholderiales > Burkholderiaceae_C > Rhodoferax. The sequence goes on along the minus strand of CAIOAQ010000537.1, from coordinate 14,292 downwards.
ATGCGACCCCTATGCTGACGGTCACATGGCCCGTGGGTGAATGTACATGGCGCAAATCGAGAGACTCTATGGACTTTCGCACGCCCTCTGCCAAACGCTGCGCGACGATGGCATCGGCATCCGGGAGAATCAGCAGGAATTCTTCGCCGCCATAACGGGCAGCCAAATCTCCGGTGCGCCGTGCGCTCAACTGAATGTTGTTCGCTATGAGTTTCAGGCAATCGTCGCCTGCTAGATGACCATAATGGTCGTTGTAGAGCTTGAATTGATCGATGTCGATCATGGCCAGCGCCAAGGACTGGTCTGAACGTTTCGCTCTTGCCCATTCGTTGGCGAGAACGTCGTTCAGGCGGCGCCTGTTTGCCAGCCCGGTCAACGCATCGTGTGTTGCCAAAATCCGGTTCAGGTCGTCAGACCGGTCTTTGGACATCAGAATGAAACCAAAGGACAGCAGCATCTGGGTAATCAGGACACCCAGAACGCTGATGGTTTGAATCGGACTCGATATCGTCACGGAGACAAGCGCAGCCGAGCCTCCCCCTGTTGCTGCTGCAGCCCGAAGGAGCAACAGGATCATGGCGATGGCCAGTCCGGTCGCGACAAAATATTTGCCGCGACCCGGCGTTGCACATTGTCTGGGCCACATCACAGACATGGCCAGAAGACATTGGGCCGCAACGACCATGCTGATGACGGTCACGCGCGCAGCCGGGTAATCAACAAGGAAGAAAAAAGTCAAAAAAATCGTTGCAACGGGTGCCCAAATCAATCGGCGCGGCGGCAGGAGCCGGTAAAACTCGTAAAGGCCTTCTGCCAAAGCCGCCCAAGCGCAAGAGCGAAGCACGGTAGAGAAAAGAAAGGCAGGAAATTCACCAATCTGGTTACTTCGACTGATCAGAGCGTAGGCAAGACTTTGCATGACCAGAGCAACTGCCCAATACATCATGCCGTCCCGTTGGCTTCGACTTGCCGCTGCGTATACCGAAATTGACAGCAAGGTACTCGTCAGGATGAGTACCAGGATCATGGTCGGGATGTGCACGGTCATACGGAAATTTTCTCATAGGCTTATCGCAGCCAGTCAACGGGCATGGGTCGTCATGATTCATGACCATGCCAATAAGCCAATGCCTCAAGCCGCTCGGACCTGCGGCGCAGGGAGCTGCGCAGCCATTGGCCAGTGCTCGGTGGCCAGCACACGCTGGGCGTTCAGGCTGCTGATCGGAATCGACGTGTCCTGCGGGATACCCCCTGAGAGTTGCAGCGCCAGGTAACGCCCGCTGCACACCCGCAGGAACGAGGCAAAGTTGTCCACCTCGCCCCGTGCGGCGATCAGTTCGTCATAAAGCTTGGTGCACAGCTGCGGCACACTCATGCCGTCGCGTTGGGCAATGTCGGCCAGCACGTTCCAGAACAGGTTCTCAAGCCGGATGCTGGTGGCTACCCCGTGCAGGCGCACCGAGCGGGCGCGGCAGTCGTACAGGTGAGGATCAGCGTTGATAAAGACCTGGCACATGGCAACTCCGTAAGCAGTCGAAAGAGGTCGCAGCATGCAGCCTGCGCTCCAACACGTCAATCAGGGCAAACCAGCCCCAGCCACGCCACTGCAGGCACAACGGAGAGCTGGGTATGGCTTGCAGGACGTTTTACAACGTGATTTTGGTGCCCAGCAGGGTCAAAAACTGGGCAATCCATGCCGGGTGCGCGGGCCAGGCCGGTGCGGATACCAGATTGCCTTCGGTGAACGCGCCATCTATCGGAATCTGCGCATAGGTGCCGCCTGCGCGCTCCACTTCCACCTGGCACGCTGGGTAAGCCGAGCAGGTGCGGCCCTTGAGCACATCCGAGCCCGCCAGCAACTGGGCCGCGTGGCAGATGGCGGCCACGGGTTTGTTGGTGTCAAAAAAATGTTTGACCATGGCCACCACCGCCGGGTAAGTGCGCAGGTATTCAGGGCCCCGGCCACCGGGGATCACCAGCGCGTCGTAGTCTTGCACCTTGATGTCGGCAAAGCTGGCGTTCAGCGCAAAGTTGTGACCGGGCTTTTCGCTGTAGGTTTGTGCGCCTTCAAAGTCGTGGATGGCGGTTTTGATGGCATCACCGGCCTTTTTGTCCGGGCACACCGCGTGCACCGTGTGGCCCACGGCCAACAGCGCCTGGAACGGCACCATGGTTTCGTAGTCTTCGCAGTAGTCGCCACAAATCATCAAAATCTTTTTCGCTGCCATGTCTGTCTCCTGTAGGTGATTGAACGGGAGACCGATTTTTAGACGCAATCACCGGCTTGTGGTGGTAGCCGGTTATGACACGGTCATGCCATGTTCAACATCGGGAAAACCAAAACCTTGCGACCAAACGACGCGTTGGTTGTCCACAGGGCGGCGCCATCGTCAACCTCTTGTCACCTGCGTCGCGCCTGGGGGCTCCCGGTGAATATGTCGACTACGCTGCTTTCAAGGCGGCCACTGATACCCTGACCATTGGCTTGTCCAAAGAGGTGGCGGGCTACTACGACCGGTTGACCACCTTTTTGGACCACACCGTGGCCGAGCAGTTCGTCAAACCCGCACACCGCGCCACCCTGATTGGCGGTGATGCCGATCAGGTTGCCGTTGACGTCATAGCTTTGCGTGGTGCTGCCGCCTTAGAGCAGGGTGCTTTATCATGCCAATCATGACGACTTCCCCTCCAACTGCGCCGCTGTCCATCGGTGACATCGCCCAGCGCATTCACCTGATCCGCGGCCAGCGCGTGGTGCTTGACACTGATCTGGCAGCCTTCTACGGCGAGACTACCAAGCGGTTTAACCAGCAGGTAAACCGCAACCGGGACCGCTTCCCTGAAGACTTCATGTTTCAGTTGAACAAAGAGGAGCACGAATCTCTAAGGTTGCAATTTGCAACCTTAGAGGCCGGGCGAGGCCAGCACCGCAAATACCTACCCCATGTTTTTACCGAACATGGGGCCATCATGGCTGCCACCTTGCTCAATAGCCCGCGCGCTACCACCTTGAGCGTTTACGTGGTGCGCGCCTTCGTGGAGTTGCGCGGCATGCTGACCAGCAACAGGGAGTTGGCGGGCAAGGTGCATAGCCTGGAGCGCAAGGTGTCGGTGCACGAGCGCAATATCGCCGAGCTGGTGGATTCGATGGCCAACTTACTGGCCACACCACCCGACCCGCCCAAGCGGCCCATCGGGTTCGTTCATCTCCAGGAGAAGAAAGACACGCCTGCCAGCGGCAAAACCGCAGAAAAGACGACGAACAAACCCAGCAAAAAGGGTTGAGCTTTGAGGTCACAAACTGTGACCTCAAGATCACCGACACCGGAACCCCAGTCAAGCAGTTATGGCGTGGTGGCTGGCCTCCATTCTTTAACAGCTATTGAATTTGTAGCTTCTTGCGCACATCGGACAGGGGCTACAGGCCTATTGGATTCACAACAACTTAAGAGAAGAAGCGGGATGGACAGCAAGCTACTCACCGAGACCAGCAAATTTCTCAGCTTTGTGCTGCGCCATGAGCCTGGTGCTGCTGTCTTACAGTGCGTCGATTTTTCGGTATAAATTGAGCTTTGGCCCACTGTCCATATTGGCTTGTAGCTAGATAATTTGTAGCGTCTTGCAAAGCAGATGGCCTCGCCAAAATGCTCTGGGCCATACAAGCCAGCGGCATGTCAACTGAGCAAATCAGCCCGGTGACGCAGTTGCCCTTGGCTGAGGTGCGGCGCAGCTTGCGCGATTGAGCATCGGCATCTGCGCGGGTGTCGGTGGACTTTTTGTGATTGAGTGCATCGATCATTGGGGCTATAGCCCCTTATTAATGCTTGGCTTGTTGCTATATATTTTGAAGTTTAGAAGGGGCTGTTTTCTTTAATTTGAGCCTGGCCCCTTTTCCTACTAAAGGAAACCGTTTCCTTCTTGGCATTTGTCTTTGCGAGTTTGTTGAACTCATTACGCCCCGTTTCTTCAACTTGCAATGCTGTCACGATGCCTCCAAGGAACGTCGGAGATGACCGGCCCACAACACCTGCGGCGAAGCCGCCTTCTGCTGTTGTGAGTCCGTGTCGATTGACAGGTTAGAGCGCTCCATCACTGATGACATCCTAGAGCGTCCTCCGCGCGCACCGCGGCGCAATTCGATCCGTCCGTCCGTCGAATATGCCCCATTCGGCTTCTCGGTCAACAAAGGAAAGCTGGTAAGCCTCCTTCCACTCATTGAATGTCATGGATTCCTTCAATGCGTCGAACACGCACTTGCAATACGATCTCGCTGCCGCCGGGGGACGACGACCGTCAGCGCGCCCGGCCGCAACGCATTGCGCCTCGCCCTTTACCTGGTACTCCTCGATCTGAGTGGAAGTCACAACCGAGGGGACTTTCTGGGCGAGAACGGGCAAGCAGAAAATTCCGCAAAGAGCAATGAGAATGACGATGTTTCGCATGCGCTCTAACGTAATGTCCACGGCAAGACTTGCAAAATATTCTGGCCGCTGCGTATTACTCATAAGTCAGTAATATAAGAGACAGAAGGATGGCGAAAGAATGACTTCACCAACGCACTGTCGTTAGCGATATTTTCCAGTTGTGCATCAACACGGCATTGCAGTTTTTCACCCGCCTTCAATGGGGAGCGAGCCACACCGGTACGCTTGGCATGACTCCATACCAGTTCATCTGGATTCAAGTCAGGCGCGTAGCCGGGCAGGAAATGCAGAGTCAGTTTGCCCGCTGTGCTGGCGACGTATTCCTTGACAAGGGCCTTCTTGTGCGCTGGCAAGCCATCGACCACCAGTCGTACAGGCTTTTTGCGCCGGTACATCATCTTCTTGAGCAACTCGACAAACAACTCTCCCGTCAAGCCGCCCTGGTAGGTGGCGAACCAGAAGGCGCCTTTGGCGCTGACAGCAGATGCTGCGCTGATGCTCTGGCGTTGACCGGGACGCTCAATAACGGGTGTCTGACCTCGTGGCGCCCACGTCTTGCCATGCACCGCATCGGCGCGAAAGCCAGATTCATCCCAGAACAATATCTCGGCACCACTGCTTTTTGCCTCTGTGGCGATGGCGGGAAAGGTTTCGTTCTTCCACCGCGCAACCGCCTCAGGGTCACGCTGGTAAGCACGTTCCAGCGGCTTTTGTGCTGTCAGACCTAACCGTGCCAACATCGTCCCGATGGCTGCGAGCGAGAGCTTCACGCTAAAACGCATGAGCAACAATTCCTGCACAATTTGGCGCGTCCACAGACCGAAGTCAAAACCGTACTGGTCCGGGCGCTTGCCGTTGACCCAGCGATAGACCTGGCGTTCTTGTGTCGGTGTGAGCTTGCGTGGGCGACCTGTGCCTTTGGTTGAGCGCAGGGCCCTGAGACCGCGACCGCGGCCCTTGGCCGCGGCTCGGCACTTGTAGGCCCAGGACCGATTCATCCCAAGAGAATCCGCTACCGCGTCAGGATGCTCACCCTCGTTCATTCTTTGTACCGCCAGAACGCGCATTTCTTCGAGCGTGTTGTGGGCCAATTTGCGTCCGTCTCGTTTCATGCAGATTTGGAGAAAACCAGAATAAAAAAGTTCCGTAAATTGTCCGCTAAATTACTGACTTATGAGTAAGACGAAGGTGTCATCCCTTGATGCCGTAACAGTGCGTCCAATGCAGGCTCGCGGCCCCTGAAGGCTTTGAAAGACGCCATGGCAGGGCGGCTTCCGCCAACTTCAAGAATGGTCTGACGGAATTTTCGTCCCGTTTCCACACTGGGTAAACCTGCGCTGCTCATGGTTTCTTCAAACGCCGCATAGGCATCGCTGCTCAACACTTCAGCCCACTTGTAACTGTAATAACCAGCGGCGTAACCACCCGCAAAAATATGACTGAACGTGTGCGCTGTGCGTGCCCAGGTCGGGGGCTGCAACACCGCGACTTCGGCGCGAACTTGTTGCAACAGCGGCATGATGTCCTGTGAGGGATCATGGACAGTGTGCAGCAACATGTCAAATAAAGAAAATTCAATCTGCCGCAGAGTTTGCATGCCGGTCTGGAAGTTTTTAGCTGCCAGCATTTTGTCAAACAGAGCGCGCGGCAGGGGTTCGCCTGTATCGACATGTGCCGTCATGCCCTTGATCACGTCCCATTCCCAGCAGAAATTTTCCATGAACTGGCTGGGCAATTCCACAGCATCCCATTCCACACCGCTGATACCTGAGACATCGCGCTCGTCGACTTGCGTGAGCAGGTGATGCAGGCCATGGCCAAACTCATGGAACAGGGTGGTGACATCGTCATGGGTGAGGAGCGCCGGTTTACCGTCTACACCACTGGCAAAGTTGCACACCAGATGGGCGACGGGTGTTTGCAACTGGTGCGAATCGGGTCGCAGCCAACGTGTACGCACGTCGTCCATCCATGCGCCACCACGTTTGCCATTGCGTGCATGGGGGTCCAGATAAAACTGGCCAACCAGTTCTGGCACCTTTTCATCTGAGAGACGTTCAATGCGAAAAAAGCGAACTGATTCATGCCAAACCGGAGCGTGATCTTCGCGGATATTGACTTCGAAAATGGTTTCGACAATCTTGAATAAACCTGCCAGCACTTTGGGCAGTGGAAAATATTGCTTCACCTCTTGCTCATTGAAGGCGTACCGGTCCTCCTTGAGCTTCTCGCTGATGTATGGCCAGTCCCAGGCTTGTGGGTCCGGCAAGTTGAGATTTGTCTGCGCAAAGCTGCGCAAATCGGACAGATCCTGCTCGGCAAATGGACGGGCACGTTTGGCCAGATCACGCAAAAAATCCACCACTTGTTGCGGCGAATCCGCCATCTTGGGGGTCAACGACAATGCCCCAAAATTGGGGTAACCCAGCAATGTGGATTCTTCCAGGCGCAGTGTCAACAGCTCACTGATGATGGCACTGTTGTCAAATATCACGCTGTCCACGTCGGCCTGATCGGATGCGCGCGTCACATAGGCGTGGTACAGCGTCTGACGCAGCGCACTGTTTTCGGCAAACTGCATCACTGGCAAATAGCAAGGCATTTTTAACGTCAATTTGTAGCCTGCTTTGCCATCTGTTTGTGCAGTTTCTCGAGCGACCTGCTTCACGTCATCAGGCAGGCCTGCCACTTCATCCTCGGTTGCAAAATACGAAAAAATATCCGTGGCATCCAGTGCGTTCTCACTGAATTTTTGATTCAAGGCCGCTTGCCGCTTTGCGATGGTTGCAAACCGGGTCTTGTCAGCGCCCTGGAGGTCCGCTCCACCCAGTACGAAATTGCGCAACGCATTTTTAAGCGCTTGGTGCTGTTCCGGGTTGAGCCCCATGGTGTCGATGGCTCGGTATTTTGCATACAGGCGTTCGTCAGAACCCAGACGGGTGTAAAACTCAGTGATTTTCGGCAATACCACGTTGTATGCGGCACGCAATTCAGGCGTATCCATCACGCTATTCAAGTGGCTGACCGTGCCCCAGGCTCTTGTCAAATGCTCAATGGGGACATCCAAAGCTCTCGTCAACCCTTCCCACGTGGCTAAAAACTCCGGGGTGGTCACCTTCTCCAAAGCGACGTTGGCCTGGATTAAAAGTTCATCAATGGCTGGTTCAACATGTTCCGGCAGAACCTGGTCAAACTGAGGCAAGGATTCAAACGAGAGAAGAGGGTTGTTCATGGTCTTGATCAGTTAAGGACAGGGCTGGATCACTTCAGTTGCTGCAATCTGCCCCGCAAAGCTGTTACTTTGCCGTTCTTTCTGCAGATTCAAGGGTATTGACCAGCAGCATCGTAATGGTCATGGGGCCAACCCCACCGGGTACCGGAGTAATGTAGCCAGCGACCTGGCGCACACCTTCAAAGTCCACATCGCCGCAAAGCTTGCCTTCATCATTGCGGTTCATTCCCACGTCCAGCACCACGGCACCGGGTTTGACCATGTCTGCGGTCAGTACATTGCGCTTGCCTACGGCAGCCACAATCACATCGGCTTGCAATGTCATGGCTTTCAGATCTTTGGTTGCACTGTGGCAAATGGTGACAGTGGCGCTTTTTTGCAACAGCATGAGCGCCATGGGTTTGCCCACGATGTTGGATCGGCCAATCACCACCGCATGTTTGCCTTTGAGGTCAAAACCGATGGATTCGAGCATTTTCATGCATCCGTAGGGCGTGCATGGCCAAAAACCGGGCATGCCTGTCATCAGGGCACCTGCACTGGCAATGTGAAAACCATCCACATCTTTCAGTGGCGAGATGGCTTCAATCACCTTGTTGGCATCGATGTGCGCAGGTACTGGCAGTTGCACCAAAATACCGTGGATGGTGGGGTCGTTGTTGAGCGAATCAATGCGCGCCAGCAACGCATCCTGGGTCATGTCGCCATCATACTTTTCCATCACCGAGTGAAATCCGCAGTCCAGGCATCCTTTGACCTTGTTGCGAACATAAACTTGAGAGGCTTGGTTTTCGCCCACCAAGATCACTGCCAGACCAGGTGTGATGCCTTTGGCCTTGAGCGCTTGAACCCGTTGGGTGACATCGGTGCGCAGCTTTTGCGACAGGGCAACACCGTCAATGATTTGTGCAGTATGAGTGGTCATGTCAGTCTTAGTAATAAAAAAGCCCGCTAGTCCATACAAAGCGGGCGAATATAGCTATACAAAATATAGCAAGTTGTCAACTTTTCGTGGCATTGGGTCCGAATGCAATTTTCAGCAAATCGGCCACCGTGTTGGCGCTGAGCTTTTCCATGATGTTGGCACGGTGTGCCTCCACCGTTTTGATGCTGATGCCCAGGTCATCCGCAATTTGTTTGTTCAGCCGACCGGCAACAATGCGTTCAAGAACCTGAGACTCGCGCAGTGTCAGGCGCGCCATCAGTGCATCCCGGTTGAGGGCGTTCTGGTATTCGGCAAACGTATCCTTGGCCTGTGTCAGCATGCGCTCGACCAAGGGCATCAACTGGGCTTCACTGAATGGCTTCTGAATAAAGTCCATCGCTCCCTTTTTCATGGTGTCTACAGCCATGGGAACATCGCCGTGGCCAGTGATGAACGCCAGCGGAAGCGGTGAGTTGCTTTCCAACAGTCGGTCTTGTAGTTCCAGCCCTGTCATGCCTTCCATGCGGATGTCGACAATCAGGCAGGCAACTTCGCGCGCATCAAAACGACTGAGAAATGACTCGGCGGAGTCAAAACAGCGGACCCGGTAGTCCTGTCCTTCAAGCATCCACTGAAGTGAATCACGAACGGCTTCATCATCGTCGACGACATAAACCGTACCCCTTTTTGGAATCAAACTCATGGCAAGACCTGCGATTGTGGTTGTTCAGCGCGTTTGAACTGTGCTGTAAGCAGAGGATCTGCGATTGGAATCCAGAATGTAAAACAACACCCTGTAATGACGGCATCATTGTAGATGTTCTCGGCTTTCAATCTTCCCATGTGCGACTCGACAATGGATCTGCACAATGACAGGCCAATGCCCATTCCATCCACCTTGGTGGAGTAAAAAGCCTCATACAAACGGATCATGACATCGGGAGCGATTCCGGGGCCGGTATCGGTGACCATAAATTCTATGACCGTCTTGTCTTCTACCTGCTTCGGGGCAACCCGCAATCTGACCAAGCGCTGTGCAGTCGGTCGTTGCGCTGTGTCGATCGACTCCGCTGCATTTTTTAACAAATTTAGCAACACCTGTTCGATCAGAATCGGGTCGACCAGCAAGGGCGGAATGTGCGGTGCCACGTACTGAGCCAGGCGAACATTGTGTCTGCGTAGTTCGATTTCAGCCAGTTCCAGCGCTTCGCTGACCAAAGTTGCAACGCTTGTGATGGCGCGGTTGGGTTCGCTGCGCTTGACGAAGGAGCGTATGCGTTGAATGATTTGACCGGCACGACTGGCCTGGCGGGCCGTCTTTTCAAGTGCGCCCAACAGTTCCACTTCGTCAATTTGATGCGACTTGATGCGTGACACCATGCCGTTGCAATAATTATTGATGGCAGTCAGCGGCTGATTGAGTTCGTGAGCCACGCTGGAAGCCATTTCTCCCATGGTGATCAATCGACTGGAGGCCTGTGCGCGTTCTGCCTGTACTTCTGACTGTTCCTCTGCCAAGCGCCGCACCGTGATGTCGGTTGCAATCACCATCTGGGCCAGTCGTCCGTCAACCCAACTCAGGTATCGCGTGCGTACTTCGAGCCAACGCCCCAAGTTACCGATGTAGATCTCGGCACTTTCAGTTTCCTTTTCAGACAGCTGGTCGGTGGGAAGTCCTGCAAAGGCATCGACCGCATCTCCGGTCTCGTCACTGGTCACTGGCGTTGGCACGCCCGCTTCGGCGACCAACTGAAGGTGACCCTGAGACTGGGTTCCAAACCACAGGCGATAGAGTTTATTGGCAAACAACAATTCGTCGGAGCCTAACGGAGCGACAGAAATGGAAGCATCCAAAGCCTCCAACACCGTGGTAAACCGTTCATGGGACTCGGCCAGCTGTTCGCGCACCCGATTGGGTTCGGTGATGTCCGTCATGGACGTCATCCAGCCTGTTTGAACACCAAACGCATCAATCAACGGCGAAACGTAGAGGCGGGCATCGATGAGCGTTCCATCTTTATGTTTGACGCGAAACTGGATGCCGCTGGGTTCAATTTGACCGGTCAATTCTTCACGCAAACGGTTTTTGAGTGCATCGACATCGCCATCGGGCCAGTAGGGGAAGGGTGCCGTTTGACCCACCAGGTCTTCTTCATTCCATCCGGTCATGCTACAAAACGCCTTGTTGACGTAGGTGATGCGGCCATGCATGTCCAGGGCCCGCATGCCGGTGAGCATGGAGTTTTCCATGGCCCGTCTGAAAGCTGTTTCCTGTACCAATGCCGCCTGCGCCTGCATGCGTTTGCGAGTATGTCTCCAGTTGGCCAGCAACAGCCATGCCGTGACGACGCTGAGCACCATCACCAACCAGAACAGTGCGTTGCCAATCACACCCAATGACGTTCGATAAGCCAGCCCGCGCACTGTCATACCGTTGCCGACTGGCGACAAAGGCATCTCATAGGTATTGATCGGGCCAGCCCAGGGTAGAAGCAGACGCTTCTGTTTGCTCGCAGATACTGCGGTTCCAGCCAGCAGCAAACCTTCAGCGTCGTGAAATGAAACTGCATATTTGGATGCAATTTCATACGGTACGCCGTAGCGGTAAATGGCATCGATTGAATATTCAGCGAGCAAATCCCCCTTGAAAGTACCCTTAAAAGTCAATGGTATATGCAGCTGCAGGGTAGATCCCATGTCCTTTTGCGCATGTGGTGTGGAGTAGATCGGTTGCACCATGTCGCGGGCCAACTGGTAACCCGACAAATGGTCCCTATTCTCCAATTTTTTCTTCGGCACTTTTCTTGGTGTCGAGGCCACACGGGCGACATCGTAGGTTTCGCGGATGCGTTGTTGCTCGTCGATCCAGATCAACTTCTGAAGTTCCGGGTGAAGATTGATCAAGCCTTCAGCACGCGTCATGAATTCGTTGTGGCCGACCTCCTTGGCTGACATTTCTCGAGCAAAACGTGTGAGCTGGTCTTGCTGCTCTAGTAAACGTAGCCGAAGTCTTTGCTGCGTGTATTCAATGTCGCGACTGATCGCTTCGCGTTCCCTGGCCAGTTCTTCGTAGCGCAGGTAGCCAAAAACCGCCAGGATAGTTGCAAAAAATAGCAGAACCGCTGCCAGTGGAGCCAACATGGCAAATCTGTCCTGGCGCGTCGGACTTTGACGTGACCACCACTGCTTTACGCGCGTGGTAAGTCCACTTTTCGGAACAGACGTGGGGTGGATGAGTGGCATCAGCGGCATGGCCAAAGTGTAGGCGTTTGGCAATTCCTTGTATTTCACAATATGAAACAATAAAACACTATTTGAAATATTGCAAGAAAGGTTATAAAATTCATTGGCCACAAAATAGGCAATTTCACCTAATATTGATACAACACAAAAAAAGGAGACAAACATGTCAGCATTACCCGAGAACCCAGTGGGCACAGCCGTGGCAGATCAGGATACCCAGGAAACCCGCGAGTGGATGGATGCGTTAAGCGCAGTGATCGAAAGCGAGGGCCCCGAGCGTGCACATTACCTTCTGGAGCAATTGCTTGAACATGCACGGGAAAACAGCATTGACATGCCGTTTTCAGCCAATACGGGATACGTCAACACGATTGAGACGGACCATGAGGAACGTTGCCCTGGCAATATTGAAATTGAAGAGCGCCTGCGCGCGTATATGCGGTGGAACGCCATGGCGATGGTGGTCAAGGCCAACCGCCATCACCCCGAAGACGGTGGTGATCTGGGTGGACATATTGGCTCATTTGCGTCGCTGGCTCACATGTTTGGCGCGGGCTTTAACCATTTTTGGCATGCCGAAAATGAAAATCATGGTGGAGATTGCCTCTACATTCAAGGTCATGTGGCCCCTGGTGTTTACGCACGGGCCTATCTGGAAGGCCGCCTGACGGAAGAGCAATTGCTCAACTTCCGCCAGGAAACCGGTGGCAAAGGGCTATCAAGCTATCCGCACCCCAAATTGATGCCTGAATTCTGGCAATTTCCTACGGTGAGCATGGGCCTTGGGCCGCTGATGGCGATTTATCAGGCGCGTTTCCTGAAATACCTGCATGCCCGTGGCATTGCCAATACCGAAAACCGCAAGGTCTGGGTGTTCTGCGGCGACGGTGAAATGGATGAAGTGGAATCTTTGGGTGCCATCGGCCTGGCTGCCCGTGAAAAACTCGATAACCTGGTGTTTGTCATCAACTGCAATCTGCAGCGCCTGGATGGCCCGGTGCGTGGCAATGGCAAGATCATTCAAGAGCTTGAAGGCACCTTCCGTGGAGCTGGTTGGAATGTCATCAAACTGATCTGGGGCAGCAACTGGGACCCGTTGCTTGCACGCGACAAGGACGGCGCGCTGCGCAAAGTCATGATGGACACGCTGGACGGCGACTACCAGGCGTTCAAGGCGAATGACGGTGCGTTTGTGCGCAAGAACTTCTTTGGACGTGATCCCAAGACCGCAGAGATGGTCGCCAAGATGAGCGACGACGACATCTGGAACCTGCGCCGTGGCGGCCACGACCCACAAAAGGTCTATGCGGCGTACCACAAGGCCGTCAATACCAAGGGCCAGCCCAGCGTATTGCTGATCAAAACCGTCAAAGGTTTTGGCATGGGCAAAAGCGGCGAGGGCAAGAACAACGTGCACCAGACCAAAAAGCTCACCGACGAGGACATCATGGCCTTTCGGGATCGCTTTAATATTCCGGTGCCGGACAGCCAGATCAAGGACATTCCGTTTTACAAGCCGGCCGAAGACACGCCCGAAATGCGCTATTTGCATGAACGTCGCAAAGCGCTGGGCGGCTACCTGCCGCACCGCCGCGTCAAAGCCGATGAGCATTTCACCGTACCGTCTCTTGAGACCTTCAAGTCGGTGATGGAGCCGACACCCGAGGGTCGTGAAATCTCTACGACTCAAGCTTACGTGCGCTTTTTGACACAACTGCTGCGTGATCAGGCCCTGGGGCCACGCGTGGTACCCGTGTTGGTGGATGAAGCCCGTACGTTTGGTATGGAAGGCTTGTTCCGCCAGATCGGCATTTACAACCCGGCAGGCCAGCAGTACACCCCGGTCGACAAAGACCAGGTGATGTACTACAAAGAAGACAAGCAAGGCCAGATTCTGCAAGAAGGTATCAACGAAGCCGGCGGCATGGCCAGCTGGATTGCGGCGGCGACGAGCTACAGCACCAGCAACCGCATCATGGTGCCGTTCTATGTGTACTACTCCATGTTCGGCTTCCAGCGCATTGGCGATCTGGCTTGGGCTGCTGGCGACATGCAGGCGCGTGGCTTCCTGCTGGGCGGCACCTCCGGGCGCACCACGCTCAATGGCGAAGGCTTGCAGCACGAAGACGGCCACAGCCATATTTTGGCAGGCACCATTCCCAACTGCGTCAGCTACGACCCGACCTTTGCCCATGAAGTCGGCGTGATCCTGCACCACGGTCTGAAACGCATGGTTGAGAAGCAAGACAACGTTTTCTACTACCTGACGCTGCTCAACGAGAACTACGCCCAACCCGGCCTCAAGCAAGGCACCGAGGCCGAGATCATCCGGGGCATGTACCTGCTGCAGGATGCCGATGCCAAGCACAAGCTGAGTGTCAACCTGCTGGGTTCGGGCTCCATCCTGCGCGAGTCGATGGCCGCCAAGGAACTGCTGGAAGCCGAGTGGGGCGTGGGCGCCAACGTCT
>CAIOAQ010000536.1 GCA_903856025.1 uncultured beta proteobacterium | reverse complement strand
GGGGTCCAGGGTAAAGCTGACGAACATGGAGATCAGCACCGCGGCCACGATGGTCAGGCCGAACTCATGGAAGAACTTGCCGATGATGCCGCCCATGAAGCCAATGGGCAAAAACACCGCCACGATGGACAGCGTGGTGGCCAGCACCGCCAGGCCAATTTCGCGCGTGCCTTCCATGGCCGCTTCAAACGGCGCTTTGCCCAACTGCACGTGCCGCACGATGTTTTCTCGCACGACGATGGCATCGTCAATCAACAGCCCAACGCACAAGCTCAAGGCCATCATGGTGATCATGTTGATGGTGAAGCCCAGCAAGTTCATGAAGAAAAACGTGCCAATCAGGGCAATCGGAAGTGTGAGCCCGGTGATGACCGTGGAGCGCCACGAATTCAAGAACAAAAACACGATCAAAATGGTCAGCAGCGCGCCTTCAATGAGGGTTTGCCGCACATTGGCCACCGACACGCGAATTTGCCGGGAACCGTCGGTGATCTGTTGCAGTTTGATACCAGGTGGCAATTGGGATTGCAACTCAAGCAGGGTTTTGTTCAGGTTGTCGACTACACCGATGGTGTTTTCGTCCTGTGACTTTTGCACGTTCAGCAGCAGGGTGCGCTGTCCGTTGTACAGCGCCAAACTTTCAATTTCCTGTTCGCCATCCTTCACCTGAGCGACTTGCTCCACGCGCACCGGCGCACCGTCTTTGCGCGTGATGATGATGCGGCCAAAATCTTCAGGGCGCTGTACCCGTGCGGCAATCTGGATTACTCGGTCTTGCGCGAGGGATCGAATGCTGCCCAGCGGAAAGTCCTGGTTCTCGTTGCGCACCGCATTGGCCACTTGCTCAGGTGTGATGCCGAAAGACTCCAGCGCCTTCGGGTTGAGGTAAATGTTGATTTCGCGCTTGTTGCCACCTACCAAGGCGACGGAACCCACACCACGCACGTTTTCCAAACGCTTGGTGAGCGTCTGCTCAGCCCAGTTGGTGAGTTCCACCGCGTTCAGTGCGTGACCACCCGTGGCATCAGGAAGCACGGCCACCGACCAAATGGCGCGGCTGGTGGGGTCGAAGCGCATCACGCGCGGTTCTTTGACCTCGGTGCGCAACGTGGATCGAATGGCTGCCACTTTTTCACGTACGTCGTCGGCGGCTTTGCGGCCATCAATCTGCAAGTTGAATTCAATGATCACCACCGACTGGCTGTCGTAGGAGCGTGATGTCAGAGCGTTGATGCCAGCAATGGAATTGACACTTTCTTCGATTTTCTTGGTGACTTCACTCTCCACAATCTCGGGAGATGCGCCGGGGTAGTCGGTGCTGATCACGACCACCGGGAAGTCCACATTGGGAAACTGATCGACTTGCAGGCGTTGCATCGAAAACAGTCCCAGTACCACCAGGGCCAGCATCACCATGGTGGCAAATACCGGGTTGTGAAGGCTGACGCGCGTGAACCACATTCAATTGTCTCCAGCCGCGGCGACTTTTACCGGGGTACCTGCGCGCAAGCTGCCGACACTGCCGTCAATCACCACGCTGGCCACGGGCACGCCGCTCACTGCGACCATGTCGGTGCCGTCGGCTTCACCGCGTGCGCCCAGGGTCACGTTGACGTGCTGCACCTGGCCCTGGTTGATGATTTGCAGATAGGGCTGGGGCTTGTCGGTTCGCACTGCGTTCACTGGCATGGCCAGCGTTGTGACCTTGCCCACTTGCAAAGAACCTTGGGCAAACAGGCC
>CAIOAQ010000535.1 GCA_903856025.1 uncultured beta proteobacterium | reverse complement strand
GACCCCGAATCGTCCAGCGTCAGCATCAGATTGGGTGGCACACCAGCGCCCACCTTGGTCAAGGTCGGACTTTGCGGTGGTGCATCAGCATAGCCATACGGCACCCATGCCGTACCAAACGACAGCAAAGCGAACCCAATGTGTCTGACGCTACGTGCCAGCTTTGAAGTGAGCATGATGGACCTCCATAAATTTACAAATTGAGTATGGACTGCAACCAGACCACTGAGCCACCGGTCGTGTTGCCACTGGAATCCCTGCTGTAGTCAGGACTGAAGCCACGTGCTGTCACTACCGTCACCGTGTGCGTGAGATCTGTCGGGATCGGTTGAGTCTCTGCCACGCATTCAGGCAGTGTCGTTGGCACAACCGTGATACCCGATGTGCTGATGCTTTGCACAGGAATTGGGGTTCTGGTGGCGGATGCCCCACCGCTCCCCGGCGTGCCGGTCCAGGTCACCGGATTTTCCCAACCAGATGCAGCGAATGTCGTGGCGGGAATGACTGCCGCCTTCAACGTGTTCGTTCGTGCGGCATCCGGCAATTGCAATTGTGTTTCACAGTAACGCAAAGCCGCTTCGGCGTATTGTTGGGCCGTCGCATCCATGCGCATGTTGTTGGTGGCACGCTGTTCTGAAGTGGCACTGCGCATGGCCGACGCTGCGGTCACCCCAATGATGATCAACATGATCAAAACGATGATCAGCGAAATACCTCGCATTGACCTATTTTGGACGACGGGAAAAGATGAAGTATTCATACTGGTTGGCCCCTCAAAATGCCATTTTGGAGCGCAGCGCGGTGGTCATGAAATACGCACGACGCAGATAATTGTCGCTGGAGGTCTTGGTTGCAGAATCGCAATCAAGGTAAGTCCGCGTATCCTCTGCACTCAGAACCGCGTCCGCGCTGCGCATCAACAAACAAACACGCACGCTGATCACGTTGTTCCACTCCGTGGCACCCACGCCATTGATATCCGTAGCGGTCACATAACGAACCACTTGACGCGGATTTGCGGCCACTTGGACGCCGAACCACAATTTCATGCCCTCCACGTTTTCAAGCAAGGGTTGCACCGTATTAGTGGTAGCTCCGCCGCCACTTACAGCGCCTACACAATAAAGCTCAGGCCTGCCCGAGGGACCAGTCTGCACAAAGTACCGGTTACGCACCATGTATGGTGCCGCCACACACGCCGGATTTTCAGCCGGTGTGTTCAGTCTGTTGCCAAGGCAGTCCGTTGGAACGCCGGCAGCAGGGGTAACCGAGCAATCCGATGGCGCTGAGGTAAAAGAGGGAACCGTATTTTTCACGTCGGCTTCGTACACCACTTCAATCGCGGGTATCGTTCCGGCTCCGGTGTTGCACGCCAAAGTCGCCGCTTTGGGGTCGGTAAAACCTTTATCGCAACCGAACACTGGAGTGGCCGCGCCTATGTTGTAATTCATCACCAACTGTGCCGCAGCATTCAGAGTCAGCGAGGAAGGCTGCGAGTAGCCGGCAAGCTGCAGTTCCCGGGACAAGACATTCAAACCGATCTGCGCATCTTGATCCATTTGTGAATAGGCAGACTGATAACGACCGGCACGCCCAGATCCCAAATAACTCACGATCACCGCGCCAATCACCACCAGCCCAATGGCCATGGAGATCAGCACTTCAATCAGGGAAAGACCCTGGACACGGTGCCTGGATTGCAAGCGTTTCATAGGTTGATCCTGAAATAACTGCAGCGAATGCTGGCATCTGCGTCGAGATTCAGCCCGCTCGGACACTCCAAGGCGGTGGAAGGTTGGTCGTTGACTTCACCTGTGGCCACACTTGCCACCGCAGGGTCACGCCAAACCAACCACACATCGGCGGTATTGGCCATACCATTAGGCTGTGTCGTCATAAAAACAGAACCCGAAGGCAACTGTTTACGAACCAAAAAACGCCAATTGTTGAGGTCATAGGTAGCCAGATTGGCTGGCGTGCACAGCGGCACCGTATAGCCTGAGCACGACGTATCGGCTGCCGGAGCAGTTGCCTGCGCCGCAAAATCAAGCGCCACCGCATAACCTGTCAGACCAGCCTTGTTGGCGCGCATGCGCTCAGCAATATCCGTCGCCAGCAATGTTGCAGTGCCCCGGTATTGCGCCATTTTGCTGTACCGGATGGAGGCCACATTAGCCCCCGCCAATGCCAGCAAACCAATCGCTGACAACAAAATGGAAATCAGCACCTCAATCAGAGAAACGCCCCGCATCGAACCAGAACGTGACCGGCATCCCTCGCGGGGAAGATTTAGTTGCATGCGGTACTCCCCTGTGGGCGCACGCTTGGCCGCCCCTGATTGGAAATGCAGACCAGTTGCGTAGAGCCCGCAGGCACGGTACCCGTCGGCGTGATGAAAAAAGTTTGCGATGACGACTTGGTCCACCCGTTGGCTTCAAACCGAAATCGAGGAAGATCACTGTTAACGGGTGCACTTTGGATAGAGGCAATATTGGCCATGGGCTGTTGCACACGAAGAATTTCGTCGCTGCCGTTCACGATGTCATCGTTGTTCTTATCGACGAATATCAACCAACCCTGGGCCCAATGTGCGGTGTCTCCAGAGCAGGTGCTCGTGCTGTTGGCAGCCAAACTGCACATCACCACTCTGGTTGAACGCTGCAGTGCCTGTGTGCGCGCATAACGCATGTCACTGACAAGGGTATCCGCCGCGCTTTGCGTCGAACGTTTTACCAACATGGTTCTAAAGCTTGGTACCGCCAACGATGCCAAAATGGCCGCAATGGCCACCACAATCAGCATTTCAATCAGCGTAAAGCCATTCAGGCGATTTTTCATGGTTCAATCATATTCTGGTACTTCAACGCCACGCAAACGACTCCCGACGCCCGGCGCAATTTCCAGGTTAAACGGTCAGCATGGTGCCTCCACCCCCTGACAAACGTGGCCCAAGATTTGAAATGACTGCTCTCCCAGCCCGAGAAGCATGAAGGCGGGCAAGCAAATCAGGCATATTTTCAGGCTGTCACCTATCCAAGATAAATTCATGCAGTTTCTAATCACGCAAGCCTTGGCCCTCGCTAAACAAAGCCTTGCTCTCACCTCACCCAACCCTCGAGTAGGTTGTTTACTGGTCTCCGAACAAGGCTGCGTAGTAGGCCAAGGTGCCACCCAACGCGCCGGTGGTCCTCATGCCGAGATCATGGCGCTGCGCGATGCCCAGGCACACGTCCATTCCGTGGTGGGTGCCACGGCCTACGTCACGCTCGAACCCTGTTCACACCGGGGCCGCACCGGCCCCTGCTGCGATGCGTTGATGGCTGCGGGCATCAAAAGGGTGGTTGCCACCCACACCGACCCCAACCCGCTGGTGGCCGGCCAAGGTTTTGCACGGTTGCGTGCAGCAGGAATCGAAGTGGTGGTATTGCCGCCGGACGACCCGCTGGCCATGGAGGCGCGCGAACTCAACATTGGTTTTTTCAGCCGCATGATCCGCAAAAAGCCGTGGGTGCGCATGAAGATGGCGGCGTCACTTGATGGTCAAACCGCCTTGCAAATCGGTGCCAGCCAAT
>CAIOAQ010000534.1 GCA_903856025.1 uncultured beta proteobacterium | reverse complement strand
TATGCCCATGCGGGTGGCGACCCACGCACCAATGGGACCCAAACCCAGAATCAGCGCATAGGGCACAAATTGATGATGCGAAGTGGCATGTGGGGGCGGTTGTTGCACGATGCGTGCATGATAGCGGTTGCCTTTTCTTATTTATCCGCGGCTCCAGCTTTTGCCGGTCTGGGTGAGCCAGAGAGTTCCATCAATGCAGATCGCATGCGAATGAATGCGCGTCATTCGGTGGTCCGGACTCAACAGTACTCGGTGAATGACTTACAGTCTGTAGACGGCTCCAGAGTCAAACAGTATGTCTCACCCAGTGGCATGGTCTTTGCCGTGAGCTGGCACACGTTGTACAAACCCAATTTATTGTCCCTATTGGGACCATCCTTTTATACCTATTCCAACGCTGTACAGCAGGCCGCCCGCCAGCAGGGTATTCAACGTCGTTTCAGGCATGAAAGCCTCGACTTTGTCGTACAGTCAACGGCACACCTGAACGTGTTTTCAGGATTCGCGTTTCGTCAGTCGATGATGCCACGCGGTTTGGATTTGTCTAGCCTTGGAATGGAATGAGCGAAATAATGAAAACGCTTTTCCAACTGGTTGTATGGATCTTTTGCAGCGTGTTTTTGGCTGGTTGTGGTGGCGGCAATTCAACGGTGACCACGATCACTGGCGCAGGATTGAACGCGTTGGGTGCCAGCCCTTCAGTCAGTTTACCCTTCGTGCAAACCGCCAACAATCTCAGAGTGTCTGTTGAGAGTGGGCCTGCAGGTGGTTTTTCTGGAACGCAAAATGCCAACATTTTGTATGCCACGGTAACCGTTTGCGCACCAAGTGATGCCAGTAGATGTCAAATCATTGATCATGTGCAAATTGACACAGGATCAGTGGGCTTGCGTATTTTTGCCAGCAAAGTAAGTTCACTCAATTTGCCGCAAGTGACACTGGATACGGCCGGGACTCAGGCGTGGGAGTGCTATCCATTTGTGATTGGTGGTTTATGGGGCGGCGTGGCGGTGGCCGATCTTGGTTTGGGGCAGCAGTGGGCCAAAGCGGTTCCGATTCAATTGATTCAAGATGGACCAACGATGCAAGCACCTCAGGATTGTGCGGCGGCCACCAACAATCAAATACTTAGTTCCGTGTCTGCGCTGGGTTCCAACGGAATCTTGGGTATCGGAAGCGTGACGCTGGATTGTGGGCAAACGTGTCTTCAAGGAAATTACGCTGCAGCCAATGTTCCTTACGAACAGTACCGAGGTTGTCCTCATAATGCGACCGATGCCAAGCAATGTGCGTCGGCGACTGTTCAACAAAATCAGCAGGTATTCAACCCGCTTGCAGCCTTAGATGTAGACAACAACGGCGTTGTCTTACTTATGCCTGCGGTTACCGGGCTAGGAGCGGAGACCGCCAATGGGGAGCTTATATTTGGCATCAATACCCAAGCGAATAACCAACTGGCTTCCGGTTCTACGACAGTTCACCTGGGTGTTGATCTGCTGAACAATCCTGATTCGTATTTGGCTATCACGACACAATACAACGGCCAAACCATTTACAACAGTTACCTAGATACAGGTACGAACGGTCTATTTTTCGCGGACAGTGTCGGTAATCCTATTGCCAAGTGTCTAGCCAGTGATTGGTACTGCCCACCCAGCCTCGCTGTTCAAACTGCGGTCCTTTCTGACGGAGATTCGCCTCAAAAAAACCAGGTCAATGTGCAATTTGGTGTTGGCAACGCGAACGCATTGTTCTCTACCACGAATGCGGCATTTGGTGATCTCGCTGGTGCTCCTCCTGTTTCTACGGTTTCTACGGCGCCAGTTAAGGCCTCGTTTTCGTGGGGGATGCCGTTTTTCTACGGAAAAAAGGTGTTTTTGTCGATTTGGGATCCTTATCCAAAAAATCCGCTTGCTGATCCACTGTTTTCGAATTCCCCGTGGTATTCCTGGTCTCCAATATAGTGAGCACAATCGGTGCAAGAATTTTGCTTGCTACGCATCGGGTCGCTAGTCTGAAAATTTCGAGGTGATGAAATGAAAATGCTCAACACGTTATTGCGGGTCCTGGTTTGGCTCG
Source organism: uncultured beta proteobacterium (assembly GCA_903856025.1). GTDB lineage: Bacteria > Pseudomonadota > Gammaproteobacteria > Burkholderiales > Burkholderiaceae_C > Rhodoferax. Next base: position 191 of record CAIOAQ010000534.1, on the reverse strand, counting down.
GTTGTGTACTGACGGCCAGCTACGGCGGTGCCCAAACGACGCCCACTTGGACATCCATTGGCCCGGCTGGCGGTAGTGTGACAACATTGGTGGCTGATCCGCTGTCCCCCAGGACGACTATTTATGCGGGGAGCGTGGCGAACGGTGTCTTTGTGAGTACAGATGTCGGCGTAACTTGGCACGCGGCCAGT
>CAIOAQ010000533.1 GCA_903856025.1 uncultured beta proteobacterium | reverse complement strand
TGATCAATCAGTCGGTCAACCGTTGGGGAAGTCTGGGCGCCAACGCCTTTCCAGTACGTCAGGCGATCCTGCGCGATCCGAATGCTTTCTTCACTGGCAGTCGCAATTGGGTTATAAAAACCAATGCGTTCAATGAAGCGACCATCACGACGAGTGCGCTTGTCAGCAACAACAATATTGAAAAACGGGCGTGCTTTTGCACCGCCACGGGCGAGTCGAATGACGACCATAATTTATCCTTTGGGGAGTGGAAAAAAGTTCCACGAAATTGGCACACAATCCGACGTTTGAGACACGCGACATAACCACCCGGCTATGCGACACGACAGACAGCCCGTCATTATATAGAAACTTGCACCATGCCCATTATCAGACCCAGCCAAACCAGCGACATCCCTCAAATCGCCGCCATTTATGCGCACCACGTGTTGCATGGCACAGGGACTTTTGAGGTGGATCCTCCCACAGAAACAGAAATGGCCCAACGCCGTGACGATGTCTTGAATAAACAACTACCTTACCTGGTAGCAGTTGAAGGCGACCGCGTACTGGGTTTTGCCTACTGCAACTGGTTCAAACCACGGCCAGCCTACCGTTATTCTGCAGAGGATTCAATTTACCTAACGCCACAGGCCACCGGACAGGGTTTAGGTAAGGCACTGTTAGCAGAATTGAGCAGCCGCGCCGAACAAGCAGGCGTACGCAAATTGATCGCAGTCATTGGCGACTCCAGCAACACTGGATCCATTGGCGTGCACCGCGGTGCGGGCTTTCAGCACGTCGGCACACTGAAGTCCTGCGGTTGGAAGTTTGGTCGCTGGCTGGACGTGGTGATGATGGATAAATCGTTGGGTCTTGGCGATGGCAACTCACCCTCAGAGTCCCACTCCTAGAATGATTAAAAAATCTTCAGACTTGCCCAGTAAGCAACAGCTGCCACAAACGCGCTGGCCGGAATCGTCAGTATCCAGGCCCAAATGATGTTACCTGCGACGCCCCAGCGTACAGCGCTGGCACGTTGCACTGACCCAACACCCACAATGGCCCCAGTGATCGTGTGCGTGGTCGACACTGGCACCCCCATCGCAGTGGCCAAAAAAAGCGTGATAGCACCACCTGTTTCCGCACAAAATCCGCCAACTGGTTTGAGTTTTGTGATTTTTTGACCCATGGTTTTGACAATGCGCCAACCTCCAAACATGGTGCCCAAACCGATAGCGGTGTAACAGCACACAATGACCCATGTTGGTGGAGCCGTGTCTGCTGCTGCGGTGTACCCAGTTGCAATCAGCAACATCCAAATAATGCCAATGGTTTTTTGCGAATCATTTCCACCGTGACCCAAACTGTAAGCTCCTGCAGACAACAGCTGCAATCGACGGAACCACTTATCTACCTTGCGTGGCCGAAAACCACGGAATACCCAGGCAACCGCCACCAACATCAAAGAACCCAACAAAAAACCAAGCAAAGGGGATACAAAAATAAACAAAATGGTCTTCATTATCCCGGATGACACCAAGGAATTGACCCCTGCCTTGGCAATTGCAGCCCCGACAATTCCGCCAATCAACGCGTGTGACGAGCTGCTCGGGATGCCGTAGTACCAGGTGATGAAATTCCAGACAATTGCACCGATCAATGCACCAAACACGACATTGGTATCCACAATGCCAGGCATCACAATACCTTTGCCAACAGTGGTAGCCACACTGAGGTGAAATACAAAAATCGCTACGACATTAAAAAATGCGGCAAACACCACCGCCTGCCCGGGTTTAAGAACGCCTGTGGAGACCACCGTTGCAATGGAGTTTGCTGCATCATGAAACCCATTCATGAAGTCAAACAAAAAAGCTAAAGCCACCAACACCGCCACCACCCATACCGCCGTTTGTACCGTTTCCATCGTCCCGCTCCGGCCAAGTATCAGGAGTTTTCGAGGATGACACCCTCGATCAGATTCGCAACATCTTCGCACTTATCCGTAATGGTCTCTAACAATTCATAAATGGCCTTGAGTTTGAGCACTTCGCGCACATCGGGTTCCTCACGAAACAATTTACTCATGGCGCTGCGCATCACACGATCTGCATCACTTTCAAGTTTGTCAATTTCATCGCAGGTTTTCAAAGCGGCTTCGGCCGTTGAATGGTCAGCAATTTTGCCAAGCAAACGCACCGCGTCACGCACCCGCTCGCAACATTTGACACTCAAATCCGTCAAACGGCTGATTTCATCAGTCATGTGACGCACATCGTAAAGCGCCATGGTTTCGGCAGAATCCTGAATCAAATCAGCCACATCGTCCATCGTGTTGATAAGGCAATGGATTTGCTCACGATCTATGGGCGTGATAAAGGTTTTATGAATAGCCTTGTTAACTGCATGCGTGACTCGATCTGCCGCACCTTCGGAATGATCGACCTGACGATGGTATTTTGCACGCAATTCTGGGTCGTTGTAATTTGCAACCAAGAGCGCAAAAGCTTGCGCAGCATCCACAATATGGTCCGCGTGCTGGTTGAACATTGTAAAAAAATTGTCATCACGCGGTAGCAGTTTGCCAAAAAACACGGGGAGCTCCTTCAAATGTTGTCTGCACTGTGCAGGGACAGAGCAATGGCAGAAGTTTAACCGCGCGCCATATTGGCCAGGCAAACAAAAACGCCCCACAAATCTCTTTGCGGGGCGCTTGGCTGTACAGACTCAGGCTTTGATCAAATCGCCAAAGCAGTCTTCACAGAAGCAGCAGCATCGGTATAGTCCGAAACTTTGTCAAAATTCAGGTATTGATAAATTTTGCTGCTGTCAGCCGTCAAAACGCCCATGTCGGCCATGTACTCCGCTTTTGTAGGAATGCGCCCCAGCTTGGAGCAAATCGCCGCCAGCTCGGCGCTGCCAAGGTAGACATAGCTGTTTTTACCCAAGCGGTTCGGGAAATTACGCGTTGAAGTTGAAAACACCGTCGCACCTTCCTTGACCTGAGCCTGGTTACCCATGCACAAGCTGCAGCCAGGCATTTCCATGCGTGCGCCAGCAGAGCCGAGCACGCCGTAGTGCCCCTCTTCGCTAAGCTGTTTGGCATCCATCTTGGTAGGTGGTGCCATCCACAACTTGACCGGAATGTCACGCTTGTTTTCAAGCAGTTTGGAGGCGGCACGGAAGTGCCCAATGTTGGTCATGCAGGAACCAATGAACACTTCTTCGATCTTGGTCCCGGCAACGTCCGACAGCGTTTTAACATCGTCCGGATCGTTAGGGCAAGCCAGAATAGGCTCATGGATGTCTGCCAGATCAATCTCGATCACGCTGGCGTACTCGGCATCCGCGTCAGCTTTCAACAACTTGGGATCAGCCAGCCAAGCCTGCATGGCGTTGATACGGCGCTTGATGGTACGCACATCCTGGTAACCGTTGGCAATCATCCACTGAAGCATGACGATGTTGCTGTTCAGATACTCAATGATCGGCTCTTTATTCAGGTAAACGGTGCAGCCTGCAGCGCTGCGCTCGGCAGAGGCGTCGCTCAACTCAAATGCCTGCTCAACTTTGAGTTCTGGCAGTCCTTCAATTTCCAGAATACGCCCCGAGAAAACGTTCTTTTTACCCTGTTTTGCCACCGTCAACTCACCTGACTTGATGGCATACAACGGAATGGCATTAACCAGGTCACGTAACGTGATCCCAGGTTGCATCTTGCCTTTGAAACGCACCAGCACACTCTCTGGCATATCCAGCGGCATCACGCCAGTGGCTGCGCCAAAAGCGACCAGACCAGAACCAGCAGGGAAACTGATACCAATCGGGAATCGCGTGTGGCTATCGCCGCCAGTTCCAACGGTGTCAGGCAACAACATGCGGTTGAGCCAGCTGTGAATGATGCCATCACCCGGGCGCAACGGAATGCCACCACGGTTACTCATGAACGCGGGCAATTCGTGGTGCATTTTCACGTCCACGGGCTTCGGATAAGCCGCGGTATGGCAGAAGGACTGCATCACCAGATCAGCACTAAAACCCAAACAAGCCAGGTCCTTCAACTCATCACGAGTCATCGGGCCAGTCGTATCCTGCGAACCCACGGAGGTCATCTTTGGTTCGCAGTAGGTACCAGGCAACACGCCCTGCCCCTCAGGCAGACCGCATGCGCGTCCTACCATTTTTTGCGCAAGAGTGAATCCTTTGCCTGTAGCCTTCGGGTTTTGAGGCAGACGGAACAAAGTTGAAACCGGCAATCCCAGCGCTTCACGCGCCTTGGCTGTAAGGCCTCGGCCAATGATCAATGGAATTCGGCCGCCAGCGCGCACTTCATCAAACAGTACTTCGCTCTTGAGCTTGAATTCAGCAATCACTTTGCCGTCTTTCAATGCCTTGCCTTCATAGGGGCGCAGTTCAATCGTGTCGCCCATGCCCATTTGGCTCACATCCAGTTCGATGGGCAACGCGCCCGCATCTTCCATGGTGTTATAAAAAATGGGCGCAATTTTTGAACCCAAACATACACCGCCAAACCGCTTGTTTGGCACAAAGGGAATATCCTCGCCAGTGAACCACAGCACACTGTTGGTGGCCGACTTGCGGCTTGAACCTGTACCAACCACATCGCCCACGTAAGCAACCAAGTTGCCGCGTGCACGTAACTCTTCAATGAATTTGACCGGGCCACGTTTACCGTCAGATTCAGGGGTAATGCCGTCGCGGGCGTTTTTCAGCATGGCCATGGCGTGCAACGGGATGTCCGGACGGCTCCATGCATCGGGTGCGGGCGACAAGTCATCGGTGTTGGTTTCGCCTGTGATTTTTAGCACGGTCAGTATGATGCTTTTTGGTACTTCAGGGCGGCTTGTGAACCACTCGGCATCAGCCCAGCTTTGCAACACGGCTTTGGCCTGTGTATTGCCCTTGTCGGCCTTTTCCTTGACATCATGGAATTGGTCGAACATCAGCAGGGTTTTTTTCAATGCAGCTGCGGCCACATCAGCCACAGCAGCATCGTCGAGCAAGTCAATCAACGGAGTCAGGTTATAACCACCCAGCATGGTACCAAGCAACTCGGTGGCCTTTTCGCGGCTGATCAGTGCACATTTTTCAGTACCGTTGGCCACCGCAGCCAAGTAGCTGGCCTTGACCTTCGCTGCATCATCCACACCCGCGGGCACACGGTGTGTAACCAATTCCACTAAAAAGGCTTCTTCACCTGTGGGCGGACTTTTCAGCAATTCAATTAGCGCAGATGTTTGCTGGGCCGTAAGCGGCAATGCGGGAATTCCAAGCGCTGCACGCTCGGCGACATGGGTTCGATAGGCTTGCAACATAGTGTCTCCTTTAGATCAAGTAAGTGTGAAAAAAGTAAAATAATCTGCAATCATTGAGTAGCTGACATTGACAATCCCACGCTAGGATCCAATGCTATCGGCGTTACGACCTTAACAACTTCAAGCAAATTGGGCGGTGGCGACTTTTCCATGGCAGCCACCACCAAAGCTTGCGTTGGTGTCACACAGGCGTCTGCCAAACGGGAGCCAAGTTTTTGGCTCATCAACATGGATTTATTGGCCAATTGCAACCAAACAGCACCAGCCTTTTGATCCTCCAAACGAATGGCGCCAGTAGTTGTGACCACAGGTGCCATTCGAAAATGGAACTTCTTGCCATGAACATCAAAATAACCTGGTGTCTTGGGATCAGCGACGACTTCAACCGAATTGCCCAGTTCGCATTTAACCGTCCCCACCTCTACCCTCTCGGCAATCAACAATTCGGCTGCATTCGGCGCTACCTCTGTAGACGGGGCATCGGCGACCGTCCGGGTACTCTTGTGATTCAACACTGCAGAACCTTTGGGCTTGATGATTTTTTTTCCTACATCCAGTGAGGCAACTTGATTCTGAGCCATTAGATCTGATGTTGCCAAACCACATGCGAACAGCATGAACCATCGTGCAAGCAGCCCTCCCCAGAAGGTTAATGTGTGAACATTCTTCATGCGAGTCCTATCTATTGAATCAAATCGATGCGTCAGAATTGAAAGAACTGTTGCGCAGAATCACCACTACGCAGCATCCCTGTTTGATGTGCCCGCACCAAAGTTTGCCAAAAATACCGGTAGCTTGCACGATCATGCAATGTGCCATCCATTGATATGGGTGCCCAGTCTGCCGCATACGCAGCACGAACGATACGACTGGCATGCTCCACCTCAGCCTCATTGGGGGCAAAGGCCTTCAAAATAGGACGGATTTGATCTGGATGAATGCTCCACATTCGCCCAAATCCTAAAGCCCTGCTGGCACGGCGTGCGGCGACTTCTAGCACACTGGTGTTCTTGAACTCTGTCACCACACAATGAGATGCAACTTTACCAGCGGCGTGGCAAGCCGCCGATATCTCGAGTTTGGCTCGCATTACCATGGGGTGACTGAATTGGTCAAATTCCACAGTCGCTTCGGTCGCCGCCGTACCCATCGCACTGGCGGGAATCAATCCGCCATGAGCAGACACAAAATCCATCAAACCAAAACTTGCGGATTGAACTCTTGGATGTGACACGATGTCAGTCACTGATTGAACGGCCTTGGGCGATTCAATCAACACATGGATCGGCAACGGTGTTCGTCGCTGGGTAGATTGCACGGCACGGTCAATCGACTGCACCGCACGTTGAACATCGGCCACCGAATCCACCTTCGGAATCATCACATGGCACAAACGGTGCGCCGCCCCGCCCACGATGATTTTTACATCCCCTTCAAAAGCGGGATGATCCACAGGATGCACACGAACCGCCACACGCGACGCATTGGCATGCATTTCATTTTCTATAGCGGCCTGCCCTTGATTTATAAGGGCTAGAACCATAAAAGCATGTTCCTTTTCGGCACCAACAGGTGCCCCGTCTTCACAGTCCAATGTGACATCAAAAACACAAGAACCGAATTCTTGCGTCAGTTCTGCCTGTAAAGCCAGGCTCTTGATCATCCGCTTCTCAACACCGCAGTAGTGGTCGCATACCGGCAAGGATGCAACTACCGCAGCGCCAAGAAGTACGTCACGCGGATGGGTCACGAACCTGACTCTCGTTTTAACGACTAAACAAGGTGGGCCACACCTGCTTGTTCATCCTGCAACTCTTTGAGTGTCTTGTTGATGCACTCTTGGCTGAACGCATCAATCGGCAAATCCTCTACCAATTTATATTCACCACCGGCACAGGTCACTGGGAAGCCAAACATGGTGTCTTTAGGGATACCGTATTCGCCATTGGAAGGTACGCCCATAGTGACCCATTTTCCGTTGGTGCCCAAGGCCCAATCACGCATGTGATCGATGGCCGCATTGGCAGCAGAAGCCGCCGAAGAGACACCACGTGCAGCAATGATGGCAGCGCCGCGTTTGCCAACAGTTGGCAGGAAGGTATTGGCGTTCCAATCCTGATCGTTGATCATGTCTTTAACGCTCTCACCGTTGATCGTTGCAAAGCGGTAATCGGCGTACATGGTAGGCGAATGGTTGCCCCACACGGCCATTTTTTCAATGTCAGCAACGGCCTTACCAGTTTTGGAGGCGAGTTGGCTTAAGGCACGATTGTGATCCAAGCGCAGCATGGCAGTGAAGTTCTTACGTGGAAGGTCAGGTGCGCTCTTCATTGCAATATAAGCATTGGTGTTGGCGGGGTTACCGACAACAAGCACTCTCACATCGCGACTGGCAACTGCATTGAGCGCCTTGCCTTGAGCAGTAAATATTTCACCATTGACTGCGAGCAACTCGGCACGCTCCATTCCGGGTCCACGTGGACGTGAACCAATCAACATAGCGTAGTCCACATCCTTGAAAGCAGTCATGGGGTCGCTGTGCGCCTCCATACCAACGAGCAACGGAAACGCGCAATCTTGCAGTTCCATCATCACACCTTGCAAGGCTTGTTGAGCTTTCTCAACCGGCACCTCAAGCAGGCTCAAAACAACCGGCTGATCCTTGCCAAGCATTTCCCCCGAGGCAATACGAAACAGAATGGCGTAACCAATTTGACCTGCTGCACCGGTAACCGCTACTCGAACGGGCTTTTTGCTCATGGTGATATCTCCAAAAATGTTAAGAAAAAATCATTGATTGAGGGGCACAAAGCGCATAGCCATACCCGCCAAGCCGCGTGAGTGTACTCTGGAAAACCCTGAGCCGTCAATTTGTCTTATGTCTTATATAAGATATGATTCGCTCACAAATTATCCATGGAATTGGAGACAAACCATCATGCACACCCCCTTTGACTCTGGTCTTTCAAGCCCCGATTCCGTAGGGCAAATGGGTGTCAGCACCACCGCCGCATTCAGCCCGCTGTACCAGCAGATCAAAGGATTCATATTGAACAGCTTGCGGTCTGGCGAATGGAAGCCTGGTGACGCCATTCCTAGCGAAATGGACCTGGCTTCGCGATTCGGTGTCAGCCAGGGCACGGTGAGAAAAGCCATCGACGAGCTCGCAGCAGAAAACTTGGTGATCCGCAGGCAAGGAAAAGGCACTTTCGTAGCCACTCATGCTGAGCAACACGTGCAGTTTCGTTTTTTAAAATTGGTACCGGACAGTGGCACCCGCGGCAGCGAAGGCCCCGCCCAACGTGACATTATTGAATGCAAACGTGGGCGCGCCACGGCAGATGTGGCACGGGCACTGTCACTGCGCACGGGAGATACGGTGCTTCAGGCAAGGCGCGTGCTGAGTTTTGGTGGTACACCAATCATCATGGAAGACATTTGGCTACCTGCCGCCCCTTTTAAGGGCTTGACTGCTGAGCGGCTGGCAAACTACCAAGGCCCAATGTATGCACTTTTTGAAACCGAATTCAATGTCCGTATGGTACGTGCCGAAGAAAAAATTCGAGCGATACCAGCCTCAACAATTCATCAGGATCTTCTTAGGGTCAAACACGGTACCCCGCTGCTGAGCATCGAGCGAATTGCGTATACCTACCGTGATGAGCCTATGGAATTGCGACGCGCAAGCTACCGCACCGACACACATCACTATCACAACACTTTAGGATGAGATACATGTTTTTTGTAACCAAGATGTCAGGTTTGGGTAGTTCCTGCCTAATTTGACACACGCATCAGAGTTCGTCTGATATTTGTCAAGGGAAAATGTCCGCGCCAACAGTGAAAACCCCAATATCTGTGTTGGATTGCAATAGAATTTAAAGGTAACCACCAATCATGCGGTTACCGAGCAGTTACTTAAAACATAGGAAGCAAAGTATGTCTGAATCAGCGACCAGTGCGACAAAAAAACGTCCCGAGTTTTACAACATTGAGGGTGCGTCGCTCATCACCTACAGATGGCCTATCGCTTCCATTGCATCGGGTATGCATCGCGTGAGTGGCGCGATTTTGTTCTTTCTGATGCCTTTCATCATCTGGATGTTTGACAACTCGATCTCATCCGAAATTTCGTTCAACAAGTTCAAAGCCGCTTTCAACGTAGGCATGATCGGGCTGCCAGGTTTTATTTGGAAATTAGTGGCTCTGGGGGTCATTTGGGCCAGTCTGCACCACTTCATCGCTGGCATTCGCCACCTCTGGATGGACACACACCATGAGCAGGTCACCAAAGAATTTGGCCGCCAAACCGCCGTGGCTGTTTTGGTTCTAACCCTGTCATTGACGGCTGTGCTGGGCGCAAAGCTGTTCGGCCTTTATTAATTCAGGAGCAAAAGATGTCTGTAAATTTTGGATCCCACCGCCTGGTTGTTGGCGCTCACTATGGCATGCGCGACTGGTTGTCGCAACGTGTCACCGCCGTTTTCATGGCCTTATTTACGGTGCTGGTCTTGGCACAGCTAATTTTCAGTAAAGGCCCCATCGGCTACGAACTATGGGCCGGTATATTCTCCCCTCAGTGGATGAAATCGCTGACTTTTCTCGTCATTCTTTCGATGCTGTACCACGTTTGGGTCGGCATGCGCAATATTTTCCAGGACTACGTCAAACCGTATGGTGTGCGTTTTGTGATGCACGTTTTTGCCATTGCTTGGCTAGTTGCTTGCAGCGGTGGTGCCATTGAAGCCCTGTGGCGTTTGTAACGCCTGCGGTTCAAACCTTCAGGTCGATGCATGCCCCAAGCATCGCATGCATCATTCCATAACCAATAGATAAATTCATCATGACTGCAACTTCAAAACTTAGCAAGCGCAAATTCGACGTCGTCATCATCGGCGCGGGTGGTGCTGGCATGAGCGCATCACTGCAACTGGCCAACGCAGGCCTTAATGTCGCGGTTCTTTCCAAAGTATTTCCGACTCGCTCGCATACCGTCGCCGCTCAAGGTGGCATTGGGGCCAGCT
>CAIOAQ010000532.1 GCA_903856025.1 uncultured beta proteobacterium | reverse complement strand
TAAAGGTCACGCGGAAGGTGACTGAATCTGCGTTGGTGGTGTCATAGCTGGGCGTCTGGCGCACGATTTGGGTAATGGTGGGCGTGCCCAAAACACTGTCGTAACCGGCCTGGGCTGCTGCACTGAGCGCAGATGCCACGCCGATGGATTCTGTACGCGCTTCCAGCACCCAATTGCCCCCGCGTGCGGCGCTACCAGTGGCATCTGTCGAGGCGGCGACACCTGCCCCGGTGATTTCACTCAACCGGGTGGTGAAGTCGATGCCGGCCTGCCCTTGAGCAATGTTGCAGCCATAGAGCAAGATGTCACCTTCGGCGGTGAGCGATGACCCGATGGTGGTCAGTTGGCTTTTCAATCCGGTCAGCGTATCGGTGGAGAGAAGGCTGCTGCCTATCTCTGCGATGCCCGAGGCGCCGTGGCCAAAGACGTGAATCGCGGAAATGTCGTGTTGTCCCTGCAAGGCAGCCAGCATGCGCTCGATGCCGTTTTCGTTGGCCTGTACCAAAATGACTTCAACCCCGGGGCGAATGCCACTGACCAGGCTCTGCCAGTTGTCCAGGCGCGTGTCCACAAAGGCAATTTCCCTGGGCGCGGTGGCGACTCTTTCTGTTGCAAGAGGAAATGCCACCACGTCATGCAGAACGTCGTGCTGAACGGCATCTACTGCCGTCGCCATGGCAGCGCCATCAAACATCAAACGCGGCTCCAGCGCCAGCGGCGCCGGTCCACGTCGCGTTAACTGGCGCGCTGGTTTTTTAGGGAGGGCGTTGGAATGGTTCTTGGGGCCACAGATAGTCATGGTGTACGTCCAGAAAAAAATGCGACAGTTATTTGGAATTTGCGGGTGGGGCCAGTGTGACGCGGCCACTCATTCCTGCAATGAGTTCTGGGAATCTGCCATCAATGGCGGCTGACAGTTTGACGGATTGGCTCACCGGGTCTACGCGCGCACCAATGCGCTGAATTTTGGCGGGGTAACTTTTACCCGTCTCATCAATTTTGACCTGAAAACTGTAATGGGGGCGAATCCATGCCATCCAGGCGGAGGGCACAATAAATTCCAACTCCAGCACCGAGTCATCCAGGATCTCCAGCAAGGCCTGTCCGGGCTGCACGTACTGCTGCTCACGTACCTTTTGTTCTGCGACACGGCCAGAAAACGGGGCGGCAATGGCACACTTGCCGATCAGCGCCGAGTTAGACGCCACTTCGGCCCGGGCCTTGATGACTTCGGCCTCAGAAATTTGTAGCTCGACCTTGCCTACCGAGTTGAGTTCGTTGAGGCGGACGTTGGCATTCCAGGTCTGCTCTGAGGCATTCAATGCAGCCCGAGCCTTGTTGAGCTGCGCTTGCTGCAGTGCACAGTCCAGCGTGATCAGGGTTTGCCCGGATCGAAAGCTGCCGCCTTCTTGCACCGTCAATCGGTTGACCTTGGCCCCAATTTCTGCGGCCAACGTGGTGTAGCGGCGCGGCAAAAGCTGGGCGCGAATTTCGCGATTCTCCAGCGCCGGGTTGGCCGAGACTGCGGCAGGTGCGGCAAGCGCACGTGCGGGCAAGTCTGCAGCCCCCGCCGTTCCGACCAAGTTAGTCCCCAAAAGAGCCAAAAGCGTGCTGCGATAGGCAATCTTTTTGAGAACGTACCAAGGCATGGTGCGGCGGCCCATCACCGAGACGACACGGGTGCACTCACCTCGCGAACGATTTTCCAGCGTCCGTCCACCTGGCTCCAGCCCAGCGTTTTTTGTACCACGTCCTGATAACCCGAGGCTTTGTAGGTTTGCTTGAACTGCGCAGTGGCTTGCTGTGGAGTCTGCACGGTGATCACCAGATCAGCGACATCCACATGCACGTTCTTGGCATTGCCGATCACGGCTGTGCGCTTGCTGGTCCACTGGCTCCGATTGCTGCCATTAGACGGAGCAAAGTTGTCGGCATAGGCACCGAGGTAGCCTTTTATATCGTGCTGCGTCCATGCATTGACCCAGGCTGTCAAAGCGCCGGACACCGCATTTTTGGCGTCAACAGGCACTGCAGGTGCCGACGCTGGTTGCTGCGATGGTACCTTGATCGATGTGTTGGTGGCACTGTCCGTCACCACTGGTTTTGCCGCGCGTGGTGCCACGGGCAAGTTTTCACCCCACTGCTGCAGGGAGATATCAATTTTTTTCGTCAGTTGGTCCAGTGGCATCTCCTGATTGCCTTCAACCACCGGGTCCATGCCCAGCGTAGCTTGCAATTTGCTGGAGGCCGCGTACACCTGCGCCAGTGCCTGGTAGCGACGCAACTGGCTCAAGATGGCGCTGGTTTGATTGGCCACGCGGTCCAGCTTGGTCATGGTCTGTGCCGCCTCGCGCTTGGCGGCATGCTCGGCAATATCGGCATCCACATTGGCGATGGCATCGGCGCGCTCAAACAGGCGCACCGAATTTCCCAACTGCTGGTGGGCCAAATGTACCTGGGTCATCACCCGCATGAGGGTCGCCATGCGCTGCTGGTCAGCCAAATTCACGCCGGCATCTGCCATTCGGCGCTGGGCCGGGCCAGAGAGCAGGTTGAGCAGGTTCAATGAAATCTGGACACCTGCTTCGTTCCAGTGCTGGTTGATGAGGTAGCTGTCGTTAGACCCCCGCAGGGCATAGTTGAACGAGATGCCTGGAAACATGCGTGCCATCACCCGGCGGGTTTCCTGGTGGGCAATGCGGGTGTTGTAGTGGGCCTCACGCAGATCGGCGTTTTGGGCAATGGCAATCTCTTCCAGTTGTTCCACCGGGGTGTCCAGCCATTTGCTGCCAAACCCGCCAGTGGGCTCTGCAACGGCAACCACTTGGGACAAAGGCAGGTTCACCAACGAAGACAACTCGATTTTGGCGGAAGACAGCTCCTGGTCAATCGCTTCGAGCAGGCGCAAGTTCTCCAGCAACTGGCGCTGGTAGCGCAAGGCATCAAGCGGGTTGCGCAAGCGCTCGGCTTCCGCCTTGCGTGAGTCGGAAAGGGCGTCATCGGCTGCAATGATGGTGGCCTGCACGTCAGATTTAAGCTTTTGCGCGCTGGCCGCACGCCAAAATGCCGCCCGAACGTCCTGAATCACCATGTGGGTGGCTTTGCGGCGGCGCTCTTGTGCGATCAAGGCACGGTCGGCATTTTGTTTGGAGGCGTAATAGCTCTGACCAAAGTCCAGCAGGCTCCAGGTGAAGCTGAGGTCGTTGGTGGTTGAGCTGCGGTCGCTGGAGATGTACGGGTTGGCCAGCGACGGAGCGCCCGTGACAGAGTCTTTGGACCGTGTGATCAGGTCTTTGTCGCGGTCATGGTAGCCCGCCGAAGCCACCAGCTTGGGCAGCATGTCGTATTTGCCCACTTCCAGCTGACCTGCGGCCAATGCCTCTTCCATGGTGCGTACCCGTCGCTCGACGTTGTATTTGATGGCTCTGGCAATGGCTTCTTCAAGGGAAAGCGGCCCTTTCAGCGGAGCCACATCGCTGTTGATCAGCGCTTGATCTGCTGTGGTGGTGGACTTTACCTCCTGAACTGTGATCGGCTCCGTTTGAATAGATGCACAACCGCCTAGGAAAAGAGTGACAGCAAGAAGTGTGGGTACTGAGTGGTGGTTCATTTCTAATGGTCGAAGTAGGGGGAAATGCGAGCGATGCAGGTAGTTCGGCAGATGGAATTTTTTGAAAATTTCCAAGGCTTATTCCATTTCTAATTCATAAGTGAAACTAAAAGTGCCGAAATAATCCAAGGCCAGGATACGATCGACTGCAGTCTATTGGGATCATCTTCAAAGCTTTTCAACGCCAGCAACAGGTGATCTTCAAGGGC
>CAIOAQ010000531.1 GCA_903856025.1 uncultured beta proteobacterium | reverse complement strand
TGCTGGCGTTGAAAAGCTTTGAAGATGATCCCAATAGACTGCAGTCGATCGTATCCTGGCCTTGGATTATTTCGGCACTTTTAGTTTCACTTATGAATTAGAAATGGAATTACATGGTTGGCTGGTACGGCAAAAGTGCGATACCGGGCCTGATGCGATTGAAACGGCTATCCGTTATTCCGCCCGCCGCTGCCGGTGTGGTGTGGTGTGAGGGCTTAATGCCTCCGCCTTTGTGACTCCGTCCACAGCACAAAGCCCAGTCCGGTCAGCAGCAGGCCCAGGCCCGCAAACGCACCCCATTGCGGGCGTTCCCCCACCACCACAATGGCCAGCACAAACGCGGTGGCTGGCTCGGCCAGCGCCAGCGTTACCCCCGTGGCCCCTGACAGGTGCCGCAGTGCGTGGCTGAACAGCAGAAAGGCCACACCCGTGGCCACCAGCCCCAGGTAACCCACCACCGCCCAGCCCGTCGCGCTAGAGGTGAACGGGCCAGCCACCGTTGCTGCCACCGGCACCGCAATGACCGCTGCCACGGTGAACGTCCACAGTGTGATAACTGCGGGGGCCGCCTGGGTCACCAGCCTCTTGCTGATGAGCGTGTACGCGGCATAAGACAGCCCCGCCAACAGGCACAGCGCCACACCCAGCAGGTCAATCTGCTGGCCCACGCTGTTGCCAGAGATCAACAACGCCGCACCACCAATCGCCAACAGCGTGCCCAGCCACCACGCGGCGGGCGGCGGGGTGCGCGACACCACGGTCTGCAACACCCCTGCCCAGATCGGCGCGCTGCCAATGGCCAGCGCGGTGCCGGTGGCTACACCGGTGGCTTTGACCCCGGCAAAGAAGCTCAGGTTGTAGGCAGCTATACAAGCGCCAGCAACGCCAATCCACTTGGCAACCCCTTTGAGCTGAACGCTTGCAGACCCCAGTCCGCGCTGCTGCCACGCCACAAATGCGGCAAAAAATGCGCTGGCCACCAGCAACCGCAACGCCCCGACCCAATAGGCCGACATGGCCGCCGGTGCGAAATGCTGCGCCGTACCCGTGGTGCCCCAAAGCGCCGCCGCCGCCGCCGCCAGCGCCATGGCGGCCGATGTCATCAGTGTGTGTTTCATGGGGGAATGATCACTGCGGGTGAAGATGCCAACTATCGAGAAACTCTTGACCTTAAGTGGGCTGTGGATGCGGGTTGGTGATGACCATAGCGGCGATGAAGGCAAATCAGCTTGATGTTCACGCTCATCAACTGGTTTGAAGCGAATGCCGACGGCCACTTAGACAGCTCAGTTCATGTTTGTTGAACCACGCTGTTTCGCTCTTGTGACCTAAACGCACTGCGCGAGGACAATAGGAGATATGGAATTCAAACTCAACGAATATCGACAAGGTGTAACCGACGAAGAATTGCTCGCTGACGTTAGGCGGGTTTCGAGATTAGTTGGAGACCGATATTTGTCATATGGCCTCTACAAATCTCAAGGCAAGTATTCAGAGAATACTTTTCGAAAACGATTTGGATCTTGGTCGAGTGTTTTGACGAACCTTGGAATGCGGACTGAGAAGAACAGCATTGAGTTAAAACGCATTTCCGATGAAATGATGATCGGAGATTTAAGGCGCGTCGCGGAGCTTCTCGGTAGGGCAATTGTCACATCCACCGAATACAACAAACATGGAAAATTCTCTCACCCAACGGTAACCGAAAGATTTGAAAATTGGGCGACCTTTGTTGCAAAGGCAGGTCTTGAGCCGACGGGCCACATCAGAAACGTGAGTGACACGGATTTGTATGTAGAGATCGAAAGAATTTGGACCTCTTTGGGCAAGCAGCCAACCACCACCGACATGAAGAAGGGGATATCTAGGTATTCCCTTGATACATTTACGCGGAGGTTCGGTGGCTGGCGAAATGCACTCCTAGCATTCATCGAATATGTCAATGCCGACGGTAGAAACGATGAAGAGACCAACGAAATTGAGTCAATGCTTCCTGCCCCGGTCTGGGACGAACTTGATGCAACAACGTCAAAAATCAAAATTTCGGTAAAACGTACTTCAAGAAACATCAACCTCAAACTTAGGTTCACCGTACTGCAGTTGGACAATTTTCGTTGCCGCTCGTGTGGTGCGTCACCTGCAAAGAATCCAGAGATCGAGCTACATATCGATCATGTTGTTCCCTGGTCGAAGGGTGGAGAGACGGAAATCAATAATCTTCAGACGCTGTGTTCGAAATGCAATCTGGGAAAGAGTAACCACGAATTTTGTTAACAATGTAGTGACCGCTTTGGAGCGTTGCGAATGGTAGTAATTAGCCTTTAGAACTTCATCGCATCAAGATGTGTTGAAGGCGGGTGGTGGGGTTTGCGGGCGCAGGCCCCATTCGCGTGGGGTGGCCGCGGGGCGTACCACCTGTAGCGTGAAGAATGCCGCCACGCTGGCGCGTCCAGCCGAGTCTCCCGCGAGGGGGTCGGAGAACGCAAACCACGCCGCCCGCCTGGAGTCGCATAGTCTGAGTTTAAACGGTGATTGTGAGTGTTTTAGCCCCGTAGCCCTTATAGAACAAGGGCAACCAGCTAGTTATTAAGTAGCACTCAAGAAAGAGGAAACGGGGGTAGAAAACTCAAATAGCAGCGTCGTTTGCCCCTCACTTCCCCCGCAACAACCGCGCACCAGACTGCCGATCCCGCTTCGGCGCAAAGCCTAAAGCGCTGGCCGATCGGTAGCCCATTTGCAGCGCAGCGGTTTCCAGCGGTACGCCCATCACCAGCAGTGCTTGCGCTCGGTCCAGGCGACGGGTGCGCAAATAGGCTTGCGGGGTTTGGCCGCACAGCTCCAGCAGGCGGACGTGAAAGCGCTGGGCGCTCAGGCAAAACAGGCGCGCCATGCAGTCGGTGGTCCAAGTCTCATGCAGGGCTGCGTCCAGCGCATTGTTGAGCCGGGTCAGGTCCATACCGCGCCGCGTGGCAATGTCGGGAGCATCCAGCAGCTGCGCCAGGGCGCTTGCGGTGTCGGCCATGTGCGTCAGCTGGCGAATCGCCGGGGTGACTGCAAAGCGTTTCAGCCGGTCTGTGCCTGCTTGGGGCGGCACGTCCATCACAAACATGCGGGTGTGGCACGGGGCCAGAAAGCCGTGCGTCACCCCCGCTGGCACCACCATGCCGCACGAGGTGTCGACAAAAGCCGCGTGTCCCAGCGCGTCCAGCTCCATGCGGCCATCCAGCGCAAACATGATCTGCACATGGTCGTGGGCGTGGCTGGCGTATTCGCCGCTGTAGCGGCGCACGCTGCACAGCGGTGCGGCGGCGGACAAGGGTTGGGGGAACATACAAACAGTTTAAATGGGGGGCAAGAGCTCCTGAAATAAACACTGGATTGCCTGCCGCGGCTTCACCGCGCAGACGCAGATGATGTGAAACCGGAATCACGAACCCATGACAACGATGTCGGCCTCGGCCACCTCACCTGCAGGTGCCGAAAACTGCATCAGGCTTTGGACAAACAGAGCCAGTTTCTTCCAGCCTGCGCTGATGAGTTCACCCATCGCGTCCGAGCGCATTTGATTGGCGTGGCGGATGTGGGCTTGAATGTCGACGTAACTGTGTTCCATGATGTGGGTCTTTCCTTGTAGATGGGCTCTTTTTGGGAGCACGGTGCTACGATATCTTCAATGATGCGTTGCAACAAACGATGCTTTCTCAGGCAACAGATTAGAAAAATTCACCCATGACATTTCGCTTGCCTCCCTTGAATGCCTTGCGTGCCTTTGAAGCGGCGGCGCGTCACATGAGCTTCAAGAACGCCGCGCAAGAGCTGTCGGTGACCCCCACCGCGGTCAGCCACCAGATCAAGTTGCTGGAAGAATTTCTGGAGGTGCCCTTGTTCAACCGGCTGACGCGCGCGCTGGAGCTCACGCCCCAAGGCGAAGCCATGTTGCCCAAAGTGCGCGAAGGCTTGGCCTGCTTTGCCGCCGCTGTTGAAACCACGCGCCACCAGGTCAACACCGGTCGTTTGGTGGTGGTGCTGCCACCGTCGTTTGCCACCCGCTGGCTGGTGCCCCGGCTGCGCAGTTTTGCCTTGGCGCAACCCAGCATCAACCTGCATGTGATCCGCTCCAACAAAGCCATTGACGGCGACCAGGTCAGTGGGCCTGCCAGCTTTGATGACGAAGTGGAATTGCGTGCCGAGGATGCCATGGTGGTCATCCGTTTTGGCAGGGGGGGCTACACCGGCTTTCAGGTGGACCGCATGTTTGGCTCGGACTACATCGCGGTGTGCAGCCCCAAATTGGTGGCGGAAGACCCCCCGCTGCGTGTGCCTGAAGACATGCGCCGTCAGGTGTTGTTGCATGACGAAACCGTTCACAGCGCACGCGCCGGGTCTGGCTGGGACGAATGGCTCAAACTGGCCGGGGTGCAGGGTGTGGACGGCCAGGCCGGGCCGCATTTCAGCGATTCGGGCATGGCCTATGTGGCCGCGCTCGACGGGCTGGGGGTGGCGTTGGCCTCCAAGCCGTTGGTGGCCAATGCCATTGCGCAGGGCCGGTTGGTGGCCCCGTTTGACATTGCGGTGAGCCAAAATTTTGCGTACTACCTGCTGGTGCCCGATGTCTGGGCCCATCGGCCCGCCGTGCAGGCTTTCCGCACCTGGTTGCTCGACGAAGCCCGGGCGGAGGAATCCGGCCCTGCGGCATGAGCGGGTGTGGGGCCAAAAACACGGGTGCAGTGCCACCAATTCCCGGAGTGGGTCGCCCGGTTGCAGCAACAGGTACGCTGGACAATATATGTGATAAATAGGCCTATAGCCCTCGTTAAATAAGCGTTGTAAGCTATCATATTTGAACCATCAAAGCTTGACGGATTCGCACCGGCTGCGGGGCGATCAGCGTTTTGCCAAGTGAATGCCAGCCAGCATGCAGCGTACCGACCCACCGGCCAGCTCGATGGTCGGGATTTGCAAGGGGACGAGGGTGGCGCTTTGTTCCATCACGCCGATTTGCGCAGGGCTCAAACTGGCCAGCGCACGCGCGGAAAGGGCCAACAGCTTGCCTTGGCTGCCATGAAGTTCCAACGCGTTGCCAGCGAACTCGCCGATCTGGTGAGGCGTCAAGTCGATGATGTCTCGCCCGGTGGCTTCCAGGCGGGCGCGGATTTCACAGCGGCGCGCGGTGTCCGGGATCAGCTCAAATCCGGCCATGGCGAAGTCTGTGGCAATGCACATCAACACATTGGTGTGGTAAATCGCCTTGCCACTTGCATCCAATGCGTCAAACGCCATGGGTTCGTAGTTGAAGTGTGTGGCGAAACGCTCCAGCGCAATCGGATTGGCCCGGTTGGAGCGCGCCGTGTAGGCCACGCGGTCGATGTGGTCCAGCACCATGGCCCCGGTGCCTTCCAAAAACAGGCCATCGGGTTCTAGCCCCGAGTAGTCAATGACATCCTGCACGCGGTATTTGGTTTTCAGCATCTCGATCACGTCCGATCTGCGCTCGAGTCTGCGGTTGGCTGAATACATGGGGTAAAGCGCCACGTGCCCCCCGGCATGGGTGGAAAACCAGTTGTTCGGGAATACTGAGTCCGGGGTTCTGCCCTGAACGTCATCCTCAAACAGGTGCACCGTCACGCCCAGCGATTCAAGCGTCTGTGCGGCCTCGGTGAATTCGCGGTAGGCGTTGGCGGCGATTTCTGTTGGCGCTTTACCGGAGCCGGGACGCTGAAAGGCGTTGTCCGCCGCAGTTTGCGGGTTGGGCGTGAAGCAGTGCGGGCGCACCATCAACACGGCGGAGGGCGCTTGGGGCAGCAGGGTATGTTTCATGGAGGTGCTTTGAAGTGGTGTTGACCTGTGTAGGATTGTTTACCCCGACGGTGCCAAGCAAAAGAGCACAAATTGGTAACAATTGACTAATTGCATGACAATATGATCAGTTAATAATTACAAATTGATCAAAATCCGATGGACGATACCGACCGACAACTCCTTGGCCTGCTGCGCGACGATGCCCGCATACCGGTGATCACGCTGGCCAAGAAACTCCGGGTGGCGCGGGCGACGGTGCAGAACCGCATCACCAAGCTGGAAAAGGACGGCACCATCGTCGGCTACACCGTTCGCCTGAAACCGACGGCTGAACCCGCTCGTGTGCGGGCCATCATGTCCATCGCCGTGGAGGGCAAAAATGTCGAGGTGCTTGCCCAGCTGCGCGGGCATTCCAATGTGCAAGCTCTGCACAGCACCAATGGCCGGTGGGACCTTATCGCCGAGCTTCGTGCTGACTCGCTGGAGTCGTTTGACGCGGCGCTGCGGTCCATCCGCTTGATCAACGGCATCACCAACAGCGAGACAAGCCTGCTGCTTTCAACCTTCAAGGCTTGAAGGATCAGGCTGGCCGACGGATCACGAGCTGGTTTGCCTCGAATTTCACCGGCATGGCAAACCCGAACAGGTCGGCTTGGGCGGCGACGTCAAGGTCTGCGATCGGCAAATTCGGCCAGGTTCCGGCGGCAAAGCGTGCGCCAAAATCAGACTGCCGCACGCGGTGGGCAAAGGTTTCAGGTGCCGCAGGCATGCCAGACAACAGGGCCTCGATGTAGTCTGCACAGGCAATGTCTTCGTCGCCGTCGCGATCGGTCCACTCGCCGGTGATCACAAAGCAGACTTCGTCACCGCCCGCTTCGCGAATGGCATCGGCTGTCGCCTTGGCGCACACCAGGCTGGCCGCAAAAAGGTGCTTGGCGCTTGCGAAAACATGCAGGCCACGCACACCCGCCACCGTGCTGATGACGACATTCCTGTCGGCCAGGTCAACACCGGTGAGTGCCGAAGGCGAATTGCCAAAATCGAATCCAGGCACCGGGGTGCCCCCTGCGACGGCACCCACCGAGACTGCGCGCGCCAGCTTCGCGCAGACGGACTTCACGGAGGCAGGATCTTCGACCGCGTAGACGGCCAGTGCACCTTGCCCCAGCGCGACTGCTGTGGTGGTGAAGGATCTCAGGACGTCGATCACAACCACCGTGTCGGCACCCGTTGAGGCTTGGTCTAGGCGGTTCAGAAATTGGCGGGAAAATCGCATGGCCAGAGGATAAGCGACTGTTGGTTAGACGGTGCGCCAGTTTCAACGGACCTGGCGTGTTCGCCACCTCTTGTGCCGAGGTGACGCTGACGGACACCATTTTTTTTGCTTTCTCGGGTCACTTGCGGTGGAACCCATGTCCGGCGAACCTGTGAAATCGGCCCCATCAGGTTAAAGCGCAGCAACCAGGGGCGAGGCACACAAAGCATCCATCACTTGCATGGGAAATGGGGTTCAGCGCTGGCCGATGGACACTTGACCGAACGCCGCTTGTGCCCCACGTGGCAGGCAGCGCCAGTACGACGGATGGGCCTCTACCGAGCCACCCAGCGCCGCCGCTGCGTGCCAGCCCCAGCGGGGTTCGTACAAAAAGGCCCGCGCCAGCGCGATCAGATCGGCATCACCGGCTTGCAAAATGGCCTCGGCCTGTAGTGGCTCGGTGATCAGTCCGACGGTGGTGGTCGCCAGGCCGGTGGCGGCACGAATGTCGCTGGCAAACGGCACCTGGTAGCCCGCGCCCAAGACGATCTTTTGCTGGGGTGACACCCCTGCGGATGACGCATGGATGAAGTCGCAGCCTGCAGCTTTCAGCAGCTTGGCAAATTCCACACTTTGCGGCAGGTCCCAGCCGCCCTCGACCCAATCGGTGGCTGACAAGCGCAGGCCCAGCACGCCATCGTAGGCCGCGCGCACGGCCTTGAACACTTCCAGCGGAAAGCGGGTGCGGTTGTCGAAACTGCCACCATAGGCATCGGTGCGCTGATTGGCCAGCGGCGACAAAAACTGGTGCAACAGGTAGCCGTGGGCGCAGTGCAATTCAATCGCATCCACACCGATGCGCTCGGCACGTTTCGCTGCCAATACAAACGCCGCCACCAGGTCGTTCAATTCCTGTGGTGTGAGGGCATGCGGTGGCGCTTCGGTGGGCAAATGGGGGATGGCTGAGGGCCCTACTGTCTGCCAGCCGCCTTGTTCAGGCGACAACAGTTGGCCGCCTTGCCACGGAATGGCGCTGGAGGCCTTGCGTCCGGCGTGTGCCAGTTGAATACACACCGCGGTTTGGGGTGCCAGTTGGCGTGCACGGTGCAGTTTGTCGGCCATCGCCGCTTCGGTGGTGTCATCCCACAGCCCCAGGCAACTCGGGGTGATACGTCCTTCGGGGACCACGCCGGTGGCTTCGATGGTGACCATGCCCGCACCGCCGTTGAGCAGCTGGCCCCAATGCATCAGGTGCCAGTCGGTGGCACAGCCATCTACGCCCTGGTATTGGCACATCGGGGCGACCACGATGCGGTTGGCAAGCGTGAGGCCACCGCGTCTGGAGGGCAGGTGCAAAGGGGTAAACAGCAGGCTCATGGCAAGGCGGGGCGGTGCGTGCCCAAGTGGTCGGGAGCGCAAAGCATAGCGCATACTTTGGCAAGGCAATCGGCGGTTTTCTATCCGTCGAACCCGTACCAAAGGGCTTGCAAGTTGTGACCATGTAACCGGCAGTTTTTCTGCACCACTAAAATCGCCGGGCTAACCCATTTTTGTTTTTCGCTTCGGAGCACACCATGGCTGATCTTTCCCCCACATCGCTTTCTTCCGCACCGGCAGGAGTCAGTCAAAATGAGATGGCCAACGCCATTCGCGCCTTGGCCATGGACGCAGTCCAGGCCGCCAATTCAGGCCACCCCGGCGCGCCCATGGGCATGGCCGACATGGCCGTGGCGCTGTGGGGTAGCCACCTCAAGCACAACCCGGCCAATCCAAAGTGGTTTGACCGCGACCGTTTTGTGCTGTCCAACGGCCACGCCTCCATGCTGTTGTACTCGGTGCTGCACCTGACTGGCTACAAGCTGCCCATCAGCGAGCTGAAAAACTTCCGCCAGATGCACAGCAAAACCCCAGGTCACCCCGAGGTGGATGTCACCCCAGGCGTGGAAACCACCACCGGTCCGCTTGGCCAGGGCATCACCAACGCGGTGGGCATGGCGCTGGCGGAAAAGTTGCTGGCTCAGGAGTTCAACCGTGATGGTCATGACGTGGTCAACCACCACACCTACACCTTCCTGGGCGACGGTTGCATGATGGAAGGCATCAGCCACGAAGCCGCCGCTCTGGCGGGTGCGTGGAAACTGGGCAAGCTGATTGCGCTGTACGACGACAACGGCATTTCCATCGACGGCCAGGTGGCCCCCTGGTTCATCGACAACACCGCGCAGCGTTTTGTGGCTTATGGCTGGAACGTGCTCGGACCCATCAATGGTCAGGATGCCGCAGTGGTTGCAAAGGCGATTGCACAAGCCAAAGAAACGACCGACAGGCCCACCCTGATCATTTGCAAAACCGCCATCGGTGCGGGCAGCCCCAATCGTGCCGGAACCGCCAAAGCACATGGCGAACCACTCGGTGCGGAAGAAATCAAACTCACCCGTGAAGCCATTGGCTGGTCGCATGCGCCGTTTGTCATTCCCAAAGCGATCTACGCTGCATGGGATGCCAAAGCCGCAGGCAGCGCGTCAGAAAAAGCCTGGAATGAAAAATTTGCAGCCTACAAGGCCGCACACCCCGCATTGGCCAAAGAGCTGGTGCGTCGCATGAAGGGTGATTTGCCCAAGAGTTTTGCTCAGGTCGCGGTGGACACCGCCGTGGCCGCCCACACCAAGGCCGAAACCGTGGCCAGCCGCAAGGCCAGCCAACTCGCGCTGGAAGCGTTTACCGCTGCCCTGCCCGAAATGCTGGGCGGCTCAGCCGACCTGACCGGTTCGAACCTGACCAACACCAAATGCACACCGAATTTGCGCTTTGACTCGCTGACAGGTGTCGGTAACGGCGGACGGCACATCAATTACGGCGTGCGTGAATTCGGCATGGCTGCCATCATGAACGGCGTGGCGCTGCATGGTGGCTACATTCCTTACGGCGGCACTTTCATGACCTTCAGCGACTACAGCCGCAACGCAGTGCGTATGGCTGCACTGATGAAGCTGCGTGTGGTGCATGTCTTTACCCACGACAGCATTGGTCTGGGCGAAGACGGCCCAACCCACCAGTCGATCGAGCATGCAGCCAGCTTGCGCCTGATCCCGAACCTGGACGTGTGGCGTCCAGGCGATACCGCCGAAACCGCCGTGGCCTGGGCCGTGGCCTTGCAAAACAAGACCAAGCCCACAGCGCTGCTGCTGAGCCGTCAAAACATCAACTACGCCCCCAAAGCGAGCCTGGGCGACATCAGCAAGGGCGCGTATGTGCTGGCCGAACCCTCCGAAGTTGGGCTGAAGAAAAAGGCACAGGCCGTCATCATCGCCACCGGCTCCGAAGTGCCACTGGCACTGAAGGCGCAAGAAGTGCTTGCTACTAGAAAGATAGCTGTTCGCGTAGTATCCATGCCGAGTACAACTACATTTGACCAACAAGACACAGCATTCAAGACATCGGTCTTGCCGGCTGGCTTGCCACGTATTGCGGTAGAAATGGGTGTCAGCGGTGGCTGGTGGAAATACGGCTGCGCTGCCGTGGTCGGTATTGACACCTTTGGTGAGTCTGCCCCCGCACCGGTGTTGTTCAAACATTTTGGCTTCACGCCAGAAAATGTGGCCGATACGGTGGAACAAGTTTTACGCAAGTAAATGGGTTTGATTTTTTAACTTTTGGAGAATCCTATGACGATCAAGATTGGTATCAATGGCTTTGGCCGCATTGGCCGCAACGTGTTGCGTTCTGCCCTGCAAAATTTCAGCGACATTGAAGTGGTTGGTATCAACGACTTGCTGGAACCCAGCTACCTGGCTTACATGTTGCAATACGACTCGGTGCATGGCCGTTTCAAGGGTGAAGTTTCTGTGGACGGCAACACCTTGGTGGTCAACGGCAAGAAAATCCGCCTGACACAAGAGCGTGACCCAGCCAACCTGAAATGGAATGAAGTGGGTGCGGACGTCGTGATTGAAGCCACCGGGCTGTTTTTGGACAAAGCCTCTGGTGAAAAACACTTGGCAGCTGGTGCCAAGAAGGTCATCTTCTCAGCTCCTTCCAAAGACGACACCCCGATGTTTGTGTTCGGCGTGAACGACAAGACTTACGCCGGTCAAACCATCATCAGCAACGCATCCTGCACCACCAACTGTCTGGCTCCGCTGGCCATGGTGATCAACGACAAATTTGGCATCAAGCGCGGTTTGATGACCACGGTGCACGCGGCTACTGCGACCCAAAAAACCGTGGATGGCCCGAGCAACAAGGACTGGCGCGGTGGTCGGGGCATTCTGGAAAACATCATTCCTTCGAGCACGGGTGCAGCCAAGGCCGTGGGCGTGGTGATTCCGGCACTGAACAAAAAGCTCACCGGCATGTCTTTCCGCGTGCCGACCAGCGACGTGTCAGTGGTGGACTTGACGGTGGAACTCAACACCAGCGCCACCATGGCCGAAATCTGCGCTGAAATCAAGGCGCAGTCTGAAGGCGCTTTGAAAGGCGTGTTGGGCTACACCGATGAAAAAGTGGTGGCCACCGATTTCCGTGGTGAAACCCGCACGTCGGTGTTTGACGCGGACGCCTCCATCGCGTTGGACGGCACCTTTGTCAAGCTGGTGAGCTGGTATGACAACGAATGGGGTTACTCCAACAAGTGCCTGGAAATGGTGCGCGTGGTTTCCAAGTAATCGGATTTGCAAATCAAAAAACGCGCCTGAGGGCGCGTTTTTTGTGGGTGATTCTGGAAAAGTTTCAGCCAAGCTTCTCTTTTACATCCAGTAGCACACCATCACAGCCGTCTTCGATGAGGTCAAGCACCAGCTCGATGTCACCGGGTTTGCCGTAGAACAAATCCGGTACATCCGGTCCGACCGTGGCGCTGCAATAGCCAGTGAAGGCCTGCAGCTTGTATTGGAATTCTGCTGGGCACTGGGCACGAAGTGTTTGCAAGGTGCTGTCCTGCATGGCCAAAATCAAATCAAAGTGTGCAAAGTCTTCGGATCGCAACAATCTGGCGCTGAGAGCCGACATGTCATAACCCCGGCGCATGGCGTGTTTTTGCACGTGATAGTCGATAGGCTCGCCGTTGTTAAGGTCATGTGTCGCGGCCGATGCCATTTCGACCCGGTTGATCAGGCCTTGTTGAATGGCTTTTTGGCGCAGTACCTCTTCAGCGGTGGGACTGCGGCTCAGGTTGTCGGTGCATACAAAGAGGATGGCGTACTTTTTCATGGCGCAGGATGAGTGGGTAAACAGTGGCCAACTGGCGGCCAATTCTTCACCAGGATTGTCCCCCAAGTTCACCCCAGGGGTGAACGTTGGCAATGGGCAGCTCAGGGATTAATTGACGCCCGACACTTCAAGTATCGCTCGCCCCAATTGCCGTTCGACCTGGGTGATGGAAATCACACCCCTGATGCGCGCAGGCCCTTTGGTGGTAGCGGCTTGAACGACCAGCAAGTGGGTGTGGCCGACTTTTTTGAAGGTGGCAATCACGTTGGCCACCGTGGCAGCTTTCAGCTCTTCGTAGTCCAGCGCATCCAGCTGGGACAACTTGGTCATCACATCAGCCACCGACAAATCCTGGCGTTCCAGGTTGTGCTGGTTGACCAGGCGCACCGGCTTTTCACCCATCAGATCAGACGCTGTGACCAGACCCTCCACACAAGGGAATTCATGCACCACAAACAGCGAACGCACGCCGTGCTGGATCATGGTCAGCTCGGCTTTGTCCAAGCGGGTTTCTGGGTCGATGGTGGCCGCGCGTACCTGAGCGAGGTCGGTCATCACATCCAGGCCAGGGGAGCTCAATGTGACCGATGCAGCCGCTTTGGGCTGGGCCTGCGGAATGCAGGTGTTTTCTGGAAATCGAAAGGTGGTCAGGGCAAGTTCATTCATCGTCTGTCTCCTGTTAATTGCTTTCAGTTTAGCCTCGTCTCGAACGCCTATCAAAAGTGGGGCTGGAAGGAACGATTGAGGCACCCGTTAATTATGACAACACTGTGTGCAGCCAAGAAGTATCGGAGCGCCGGTTTTGCTGACAGAAACCTCCATGCCATGCCCACGGCGGGCTATCCCGCATCCCACCCCCGGTAACCGCCACGCAGGCTGCGCGCCTGCGTGAACCCGTGGTGCTCGCGCAAGAGGGCAAGCGCTTTGCGGCTGCGTGCGCCCGTGGTGCAAAAGACCACGGTGAGCTTGGAAGGATCGAGCGCTGGGATGGCTGTGCTGAGCTGTCCACTTTGGAGCGTTGCCAACGGCACATGCGCGGATGGCAGAATCGTTCCTGCGGCGCGCTCCCATGCCTCTCGCACATCGATCAACTGCACTTTTGGAAAAGTCGTACGCAGTTCAATGGCGTCAATTTCGTCCGCATTCAATGGCGACTCAGCTGAGCACATGGCTTCATCAGGTTCAGGCGGCAGTTCCCTTATCTCCTGGTTGCTGGGATCGGCCACGAGCGTGAGCGTTCTCGTCCGCATCGTCAATGCGTCCCACAAAAGCAGGCGCCCACTCAAACTCTCTCCGATGCCGGTGATCAGCTTGATCGCCTCGGTGGCCTGTACGGTACCTATCAGTCCCGGCAGGACACCGAGCACACCGGCCTCGGAACAGTTAGGTGCCATTGCGGCCAGCGCTGGTTTCGGAAAAAGACAGCGATAGGTCGGACCCCCTTGCCAGTTGAACACGCTTGCCTGCCCCTCAAAGGCGTGGATCGCGCCATAGATGAAAGGTTTGCCCTCTATCACGCAGGCATCGTTCACGAGGTAGCGGGTGGCGAAATTGTCCGAGCCGTCAATCACCACGTCGCATGCGCGTACCAGCGCCAGCGCATTGGCGCGCGTCAGGCGTTCGGCCCGTGGCACGACCTCGATGAGCGGATTCAACGCGCGCAGTCGACTGGCCGCCACCTCGACCTTGAGCTGGCCGACGTCCTCGGTGGTAAAAAGTCCCTGTCGCTGCAGGTTCGATAGCTCGACCCGATCTGCATCCAGCAGGGTGATTCTGCCTGCGCCCGCCGCCGACAGATACAGCAGCGCCGGACACCCCAGGCCTCCCGCGCCTATCACCAGCACACGGGCGCGTTTAAGCTTCTCTTGCGCCTCAACACCGAAGCCTGCCAATGAGAGATGCCGTGCGTAGCGCACGAGTTCGTCCTGGGTGAATGCCATTGCGATTGCCTGATTTGCTACACGACCGAACCGATGGGAAAGACCCGAATCACTGGCGCTTTCTGAGCCGGCGGACAACGGACATCGCTTGCATCGTAGGTCGAATCCCAGTCCTTCCATACCGGGTCGTAGCCCCGGCTGCGCAGCAACACCGAAACCTCGGCGGGACTGCGATCATCGTCGATGTCGAATTGCTTGAGCGACTCGATCGCGCCCGCGTAGCCACCAGGATTCGTGCGCGAACCAGCGCTCATGGCGGTGAAGCCCAGGCCCAGCGCATGATCACGAAAGACAGCGCCCTCGCGTGTCGAGAGTGCCAGTTCAACCTCCTGGCTGAAGAGACGAAAGGCGCAGGCCGCCTGCACCAGATCGCGTTCGTTGAAGGCCGTGATGTCGATCTCACTGCCTTCGTGCGGACGCAGGCGTGGGAACGAGATGCTGTAGCGCGTGCGCCAGTGACGCCTCTCCAGATGCTGCAGATGCAGGCCGACGAACCACGATTCGGCACGCCAGTCCGACAGTCCGTAGAGCGCACCCAGGCCGATCTTCTTTAAACCGGCGGCGCCGAGGCGGTCCGGCGTATCGAGACGGTAGGCCATGTCCATCTTGGGCCCTTTCAAATGGTGCTGGGCGTAGACATGCGCGTTGTAGGTTTCCTGATAGACAAAAACCGCGCTCAGCCCGTCGACGCGCAGCGCTGCATATTCGGCTTCGGTGAGCGGTTGCACTTCCATCGAAAGGTTCGAAAACCGGGGCCTGAGCAGCCGCAAGGCATTGCTTAAATAGGCTGCGCCGTAGCGACTGGATTCGCCTGTGACGAGCAGCACGTGGTCAAAACCGTGAGCCTGGAGCACATCGGCCTCGGCCAGAATTTCGGCATCGTTGAGCGCCTTGCGCAGGATGCGGTTCTTTGCGCTGAAGCCGCAATAGGTGCAGACGTTGGCGCAGATGTTGGTGAGGTACATCGGGGCATAGAGCTGCATGGTCCGGCCAAAGCGCTCGACCGTGAGACGCTGGCTGAGCTGGGCCATGTCTTCTAGGAAGGGGGCTGCCGCTGGCGACAGCAGCGCAGCAAGGTCGTCGAGATCCAGACCTGTGCCCACACGGGCCAGCGTGCGTTGCACGTCGGCGGCGGTCTTCCTCTGGATCGCGCGCCCGATCTCGGCGAAGTCGTGCTGCTGCCAGATGTTGGCGAAGGTCATGCTTCTCTCTCCGAGAGAAATGCTGTCAGCGGTGAGGTCGCGTGCGCCACCGGTTTGAGGGAACGCCCGGCCAGTCCTGATTCGAACGCCATGCGCCCTGCCTGGACGCCGAGCTTGAACGCATGGCCCATTGCCACCGGATCCGTCGCCACTGCGATGGCCGTATTCACCAGCACAGCGTGCGCGCCCAGCTCCATCGCTGCCGCTGCGTGTGAGGGCGTTCCCAGCCCGGCATCGACGATGACGGGCACTCTGCTCTGGGCGATGATGATCTCCAAAAATGCCCGTGTTTCGAGACCCCGGTTGCTGCCAATCGGCGCCCCCAGCGGCATGACGGCAGCGCAGCCAACTTCTTCGAGCTGCTTGCACAGCACCGGGTCGGCATGCACGTAGGGCAGCACGATGAAGCCGCGCTGCACGAGTTCGCGCGCTGCCTGGAGTGTCGCGATTGGATCGGGCATGAGGTACTTGGGGTCCGGATGAATTTCCAGTTTCAGCCAGTTCGTCTCCAGCGCATCGCGCGCCAGTTCGGCAGCGAGCACGGCCTCCTTTGCATCGCGTACGCCCGAGGTATTGGGCAGCAGCGTGTAACGGCTGCGGTCCAGGTGCGCCAGGATGTCGTCGGACGCGCCGTGGGTGTGTACGCGGCGCAAGGCCACCGTGACGAGCTCGGTTCCCGAGACGGCCAGGCTTTGCGCCATGACAGCGCCTGAGCTGTACTTGCCGGTGCCCAGGAACAGGCGGGAGGAGAATTCGGTGTTGGCGATGACAAGCGTGGATGGGTTCATGTCATCCCCCTTGCGTCGCCCGGATCACGAGTACCTGATCGCGCTCAGCAAGGACGTGCACCTCCCAAGAGGATCGGGGCACAAGCGCGCCATTGATCGCGACCGCCACGCCTTGAGCCGCGCTCAGTTCAAGCTCGGCCAGCAGTTTGGTCAGGGTGGTGCGGTCAGCCACCGTATGTGGCTTGTCATTGACATGGACCGTGATAGGTGTGCCGGTGGAATGGAGTAGGTCAGGGTGCATGGGATTCCTTCAATCCGCTCTTTCAAGCGTAGTTCGTGGCAGGGTGGGAGTGGTGCGCCGGGGCCGCGAGCGCCCTGCCTCAACCGCGTGGCGCAGGCGCGTGATCTCGGTCTCGGGCGAGGCGGCACCGGTGATGGCGCTGATCACCGCCACCCCAGCTGCGCCGCACTGAGCGGCTTCGGTTGCGCGGGCCGTGTCGATACCGCCGATGGCCACCACCGGCAGGGGCAGCAAGGCGCACCAGTAGGCGAGGTTGTCGCTGCCCTGTGGCAGCCAGGGCATGGCCTTGGCCTGCGTCGCGTGGATCGGGCCGCAGGCGATGTAGCTGGGCTTCAGCCCCCAGGCGCGGCAGACTTCCCAATAGCTGTGTGTGCTGACACCGAGTCGCAGACCGGCTCGTGCAATGTCCGCCAGGTCGGCCGTCGCCAGGTCTTCCTGCCCCAGGTGCACGCCGTAGGCACCCAGTTCGATGGCGAGTGCCCAGTGGTCGTTGATGAACAGCTGCGCACCGGCGGCGCACGCCGCAGCGATGCTGTCTCGCATTTCCTGTTGCAGCGCTGGATGCATGGCATCCTTGACGCGCAATTGCACGGTGCGCACACCGGCATCCAACACGCGCTGTACCCAGGCGGCGCTGTCGACCACCGCATACAGACCTAGTTGGGGATCGATCAGGCTGGGAAAATTCAGATCCTTGCGTTGTCCCGGGATGCTGAAGGTAGGCAGGTTTTGCCTGTGTTGCGCAAAGTCGGGGGACAGATGCACGGAACCTGCGCCGTGTTCGGCCACATGCGCGCGGCGCAATGCCTGGGTCGTCGCCATCTTCGCCATCACAACGGCCTCGATCGTCACAAAGCCACGCGCCAGCGCGGCTGCGGCGCTGGCAGCAAACACACAGCTCGTGCTGGGATGCTGCGGTGTGGCAACGCGTGGCAGGCTCAGCCAGCCGCAGGCGTGTGGTGTCACCACGTAGTCTTCGCTGCTGTCATCCGTTTCGCCGCCGCCGTTAATGACCACGGATTGGCAACCCAGATTCAACAACGAAAGCGCAGCCTGTTCCACATCAACCCTGTTTCTCAATGGAGCGATGCCCAGCAGGGCTGCTGCTTCGTTGCGATTGGGCGTGATGAGGCTGGCCCGTGGCAGCAGCTCAGTTCGGTAGGCGTGAAGCAGGGCCGCATCGGCAACGGCCGTGCCGGTGCTGGAGCTCAACACCGGGTCCACCACCACCGCCAGCCGTGGTTGCTGTGCGCGCATGCGGTCTATCCAGCGCACCAGCGCCTGCAGGTTGTCGGCACTTCCCAGCGTGCCGGTCTGGATGGCTTCCACCATGCTGCAGTTATGCAGGTCGAATATGTCAATGGCGCGCAGATCGTACAAACAAGCGCTACCACCGTTGCCCGACCCCGTCACGCTCCAGACCACCGGTCTTGGGCTCACTTCATGGTTCATGGGCCTAGGCGGGTTCGCTCGGAACGATGGGGATGTAGATCTCGCCACCAGCGGCGCGGAACTCTGCACTTTTCTGCGCCATGCCCTCCTGCGTTGCGGCGTACTCGCGCACTTCCTGTGTGATCTTCATGGAGCAGAACTTGGGGCCGCACATGGAGCAGAAATGCGCCACCTTGGCACCATCGGCGGGCATGGTCTCGTCGTGAAAATCGCGCGCCGTGTCGGGGTCAAGCGAGAGGTTGAACTGGTCCTGCCAGCGGAACTCGAAGCGCGCCTTGGACAGCGCCTCGTCGCGCGCCCGTGCACCCGGCTGGCCCTTGGCCACATCGGCCGCGTGGGCTGCGATCTTGTACGCGATGATGCCCTGCTTGACATCCTCGCGGTCCGGCAGACCCAAGTGCTCCTTGGGTGTGACGTAACACAGCATGGCCGTTCCCATCCAGCCGATCATGGCCGCGCCGATGGCGCTGGAGATGTGGTCGTAGCCCGGTGCGATGTCAATCGTCAGCGGCCCCAGCGTGTAGAACGGCGCTTCGTGGCAGTGTTTGAGCTGCTCGTCCATGTTGGCCTGGATCATGTGCATGGGCACGTGTCCCGGGCCTTCGATCATGGTCTGAACGTCGTGCTTCCAGGCGATTTTCGTGAGTTCACCCAGCGTGCGCAACTCGGCGAACTGCGCTTCATCGTTGGCGTCGGCGCCTGAGCCCGGACGCAGGCCGTCGCCCAGCGAGAAGCTCACGTCGTAGGTCTTCATGATGTCGCAGATGTCCTCGAAGTGCTCATACAAGAAGCTCTCCTTGTGGTGCGAGATGCACCACTTGGCCATGATGGAGCCGCCGCGCGAGACGATGCCGGTGCGGCGATTGGCCGTCATCGGGATGAAGGGCAGACGGATGCCGGCGTGGATGGTGAAGTAGTCCACCCCCTGCTCGGCCTGCTCGATCAGGGTGTCGCGAAAGATTTCCCAGGTCAGGTCTTCGGCCACACCGCCGACCTTTTCCAGTGCCTGGTAGATGGGTACCGTGCCGATGGGTACCGGGCTGTTGCGGATGATCCAGTCGCGCGTGGTGTGGATGTTCTTGCCGGTGGACAGGTCCATCACGTTGTCGGCGCCCCAGCGGATCGCCCACACCAGCTTCTCCACCTCTTCCTCGATGCTGGAGGTGACGGCCGAATTGCCGATGTTGGCGTTGATCTTCACCAGGAAATTGCGCCCGATGATCATGGGCTCGATCTCGGGGTGGTTGACGTTGCCCGGAATGATGGCGCGCCCACGTGCCACCTCGTCGCGCACGAACTCGGGCGTGATGAATTCGGGAATCTGCGCGCCCATCGGGTTGCCGCGCAGCCGTTGTGCGCGCTCACCGTGGCTAAGGTATTGCGCCATCCACTCGCGACGACCGTTCTCACGGATGGCGATGTATTCCATCTCGGGTGTGATGATGCCGCGGCGCGCGTAGTGCATCTGCGACACGTTGGCACCTGCCTTGGCGCGGCGCGGTGCCCGCTGCAGACCCGATGCATCCGAGCGCAGCGTAGCGATGCGTTGTGCTTCGCGTTCCTCGTGCTTGATTCCGTCGTCCAAAAATTCGTGCACCCGCCCGGTATAGATCTCGGTGTCGCCGCGCTCGGCGATCCACGCGGCGCGCAGCGCGGGCAAGCCGCTGCGCACGTCGATCTGCGCAGTGGGCTCGGTGTACGGCCCCGAAGTGTCGTAGAGCGTGGCGGACTCGCCATTGGACAACTGAACTTCGCGCATGGGCACACGCAATTGAGGGTGCAGTGTGCCGGCCACGTGGACCTTTTGCGAAGCGGGAAAGGGCTCACGCGTGAGCGAGAGCAATTGCGAGAATTTGTCGGGAGCGTTCATCAGGTTCATCCTTTCGGTGTGCCAAAGACACGTGTGCTCCGAAAGGTGCGACAGGGTAAAACTCGCGGGGAATGTTGCCTGTCAGCTCTTCTTACGCCGGTACTAGCCGGTTCAAGTTCTCGGGTTTGGGTCTGCCATCTCAGCGATCTTGGTCACCATTGACCTTTGTCGCACCCCGGAGCGGCGCCAGTATAGCTCCGTGTTCATCGCGCACGACAAATTTCATGTCCTGCGCTCAGTCCCGCATCAATGTGCTTTTCCCAAACAGGCTTTCCACCAGGTCCACGGCCAGTTCAGCAGTCTGGTTGTGAAGGTCCAGCGCCGGGTTCAGTTCCACAATGTCCAGTGATGCCAGACGTCCGGTGTCGGCAATCATCTCCATGCACAGCTGCGCCTCGCGGTAGGTGGGGCCGCCGCGCACGGTGGTGCCTACCCCGGGGGCAATGGTGGGGTCCAGAAAATCTACGTCCAGGCTGACATGCAAATGGGTGTTGCTGTCTACCAGTGCCAGCGCAAGTTCCATGGCGTGGCGCATGCCCATCTCGTCGATGTAGCGCATGTCAAACACTTCAATGCCCATGTCGTGCACCAGGCGTTTTTCACCCGCGTCCACACTGCGAATGCCGATCTGCCGAATTTCCTTGGGGCGCAAGGCGGGGACGTGGCCACCGATTTCAATCAGTTCCTTGGGGCCTTGACCGCACAGACAAGCCACCGGCATGCCGTGGATGTTGCCGCTGGGGGTGAGCGTGGCGGTGTTGAAGTCTGCGTGGGCATCAAACCACAACACCCGCAACTTCTTGCCTTGATCCCGGCAGTGGCGTGCCACCGCGCTGATGGAGCCAATGGCCAGGCAATGGTCACCCCCCATCATGATCGGGAAGCGTCCGGCCTGCAGTTCAGCGTAGGTGGCATCGTGCAGCAACTGGTTCCACTGCACCAC
>CAIOAQ010000530.1 GCA_903856025.1 uncultured beta proteobacterium | reverse complement strand
GCGTCAGGCTCGGCGGTCCGTTTTGAACCCGGGCAACAACGCACGGTGGAACTGGTGGACTACGCGGGGGATCGCCTTGTGTACGGCTTTCGTGGTCTGGTGATGGGGCCGCTCTGAGATTGTTTTGATGTTTTAGGCTTCTGGCCCTTGTAGAACAAGCGCTAGGCGCTCTCATTTTTGAAGGTGTTGACATGGCCACGATTGGACGACGTGCTTACGCAGAAATATTCGGCCCCACCGTGGGCGACCGGGTTCGTTTGGCCGACACCGACCTGGTCATTGAGGTTGAAGCGGACCTGACACTGGGTGCTGGTGGCTACGGGGAGGAGGTGAAATTTGGCGGTGGCAAAACCATCCGCGACGGCATGGCCCAAAGCCAGCGCAGCCGGGCGCAGGGTGCGGTGGACACCGTCATGACCAACGCCCTGATCATCGACCACTGGGGCATCATCAAGGCCGACATTGGCCTCAAGGACAGCCGCATTGTGGCCATCGGCAAAGCGGGCAACCCCGACATTCAGCCGGGGGTAGACATCATCATCGGGCCCGGCACCGAAATCATCAGTTGTGAAGGCAACATCGTCACCGCCGGTGGCATAGACACCCATATTCACTTCATCTGCCCGCAGCTGATAGAAGAAGCCTTGTGCAGCGGCATCACCACCATGACAGGGGGCGGCACCGGCCCGGCCACCGGCACCTTTGCCACCACTTGTACGCCAGGGCCGTGGCACCTGGAACGCATGTTGCAGGCCTCCGATGCGTTTGCCATGAATTTGGGGTTTATGGGCAAAGGCAACGCCAGCTTGCCTGAAGGTTTACACGAGCAAATCAACGCCGGGGCGCTCGGCCTGAAGCTGCACGAAGACTGGGGCACCACGCCGGCGGCCATCGACAACTGCCTGAGCGTGGCGGAACTCACCGATACACAGGTCGCGATCCACACCGACACGCTCAACGAATCCGGTTTTGTGGAAGACTCATTGGCCGCGTTCAGAGGCCGCAGTATCCACACCTTTCACACCGAAGGGGCCGGTGGTGGTCATGCGCCCGACATCATGAAACTTGTTGGCGAGCCCAACGTGTTGCCGTCATCCACCAACCCCACGCGTCCGTATACCGTCAACACGCTGGACGAGCATGTGGACATGCTGATGGTCTGCCACCACCTGGACGCAGGCATTGCCGAAGACCTGGCCTTTGCCGAGAGCCGTATCCGCAAGGAAACCATTGCTGCAGAAGACATTCTTCACGACCTGGGTGCCATCAGCATCATGAGCAGCGACAGCCAGGCCATGGGGCGTGTGGGCGAGGTGATCATCCGCACCTGGCAAACGGCGCACAAAATGAAGGCACAGCGTGGCTGGTTGGCCCCACCGCCTGGACGCACCGAGCCGGTGGAGCAAAACCAGCGCAACGACAACTACCGGGTGAAGCGTTACATCGCCAAATACACCATCAATCCGGCGCTCACACATGGCATGGCACACGAGGTGGGCAGCCTGGAGGTGGGCAAATGGGCTGACCTGGTGGTCTGGAAACCGGCTTTTTTTGGTGTGAAATCGGCCCTGATTCTGAAAGGTGGATTCATTGCGATGGCGGCCATGGGTGACCCCAATGCCAGCATTCCGACACCCCAACCGGTGCACTACCGTCCGATGTTTGGCAGCTATGGTGGTGCTTTGGCGCGCGGTTCGATCACCTTTGTCTCTCAAGCCGGTGAAAACGCAGGTATCAAGGCACGCTACGGATTGACAAAGAACGTCAGCTCGGTGCGTAATATCCGGGCGGTTCGCAAAGCACACATGATCCACAACAATTACCTGCCCAAAATGGAAATCGACGCGCAAACCTACAGTGTGCGCGCCGACGGGCAACTGTTGACTTGCGAGCCCGCGGTGAGTTTGCCGATGGCACAGCGGTACTTTTTGTTCTGATGCAACACATCTCCAAACTCATTCCCCAAGGCAAAGGCCTGGCATCGGCCTTGCTCAACCGCGCCAGCACGGTTGAGTTGGACTGGGACGTGCGCCAGAAGAGCCGTTTTGAAGCCACCGATTCCACTGGTCGCCAGCTCGGCATATTTCTGCCGCGCGGCACTGTCGCGCGCGGCGGGGATGTGCTGGTGGCGCACGATGGTTCGCTGATCAAGGTATGGGCTGCGCCGCAAGCCGTGCTGAAAATCACCCACTGCCCCGAGCACGGCACGCCGTTTGACTTGATCCGCGCTGCGTACCACCTGGGCAACCGTCATGTGCCCATCGAGCTCAAACCCGACCACCTCAAAATCGAACCCGACCATGTGTTGGCCGACATGCTGCGTGCCATGCATTTGATCGTGACCGAAGTGAGCGAGCCGTTTGAACCGGAAAACGGGGCCTACGCCACCGGAGGGCACTTTGACGGGCACCACCACGGGCATGACCATGACCACGATCACAGCCATGACCACAGCCACACACCAGCGCCAGCAGCCAGCCCAGCCGATCCCGCGCCACACGTGCATGGCCCGGACTGCGATCACCACCACTGAGCACTTGGGCATGCAAGCCAGCAGTCTGATCCAGCTCATGTGGCTGGCATCTCCGGCCTTGCCTGTGGGCGGTTTCTCCTACTCAGAATGCCTGGAGTCCGCCGTAGATAAAGAGTTTGTAGCTACAGAAAAAGAAGCGTCTTGCTGGCTGATGGATCAACTGGAACTGAGCCTTGCACGCAGCGACCTGGCCGTGCTGGCGCAGGCGATTCCTGCATGGCATCTGGCCGACAACGGGCGCATTGCTGCACTCAATGCCTGGGTATTGCAAACGCGTGAAAGCAGTGAGTTGCGCGCTCAAACCGAGCAAATGGGCCGCAGCCTGCTGGAATGGCTGCGCAACCACACCACCGCCACACCGTCGCAAATTCAATTGCTGGCAGATTTGCAACCCACTTACCCGCTGGCCTTTGCCCTGGCTGCGGCCAGCACCCAAGCGCCGCTGCGCGACTGTTTGCTGGCTTACGCCTTTGGCTGGGCCGAAAACATGGTGCAAGCCGCCATCAAGTCTGTGCCGCTGGGCCAAAGCGCCGGGCAGCGGATTTTGTCGGCGCTGGCCGCTGCGATTCCGGCGGCGGTAGACCATGCCCTGACGTTGCAAGATGAGCAGCGCCAAGCCTTTTCCCCCATGCTGGCCATCCTGAGCGCCCAGCATGAAGTGCAGTACTCACGTCTTTTTAGGTCATAGCCTCCGTACATAAAGCGTATACAGCTCTTTATTAGATAGCAATTACAAACATGAACACCGCACTGCACCACATCAAAAATCGCACCAAAAACCTGCCCCCTTTGCGTGTAGGCATTGGCGGGCCGGTGGGTTCCGGCAAAACCACGCTGCTGGAGATGCTGTGCAAAGCCATGCGCGACAAGTACGACCTGGTGGCCATCACCAACGACATTTACACCAAGGAAGACCAGCGCCTGCTCACGGTCAGCGGCGCGCTGCCGCCCGAGCGCATCATGGGTGTGGAAACCGGCGGTTGTCCGCACACCGCCATCCGCGAGGACTGCTCGATCAACCTGGAGGCCATTGACCGCATGCTGGTGGATTTTCCCGATGCAGATATCGTGTTCATCGAGAGCGGCGGCGACAACCTGGCGGCCACCTTCAGCCCCGAGTTGTCTGACCTGACGATCTACGTCATCGACGTGGCCGCCGGTGAAAAAATTCCCCGCAAGGGCGGCCCCGGCATCACCAAAAGCGACCTGTTTGTCATCAATAAGACCGACCTGGCACCGCATGTGGGGGCCAATCTGGACGTGATGCGCGCAGACACCGAGCGCATGCGCACCACGGCCAAGGGGCTCAAGCCGTTTGTGATGACCAATCTGAAGACCTTGGTGGGTTTGAGTGACGTGATCGCATTCATTGAAACCCGGGGCATGCTTGGATAAGGTTTTTGATCATCATGGTGGTCAGGGGTGCCGTTGATTTGCATTCACCGACGCCAGCCCGACATGGGCAACCGTTTGCCCACATGAATAAAGAGATTTCAGAAGATCATCCGGGCAATCGCCAAGCCAGTGGACACTGAAACCAAAGTAGCGACCAGACCCGGAACCATGAACGAATGGTTCAGCACGTAGCGGCCGATCTTTGTTGTGCCCGACAGGTCAAAGTTGATGGCGGCGATCAGCGAGCCGTAGGTCGGAATGAAGAAATAGCCATTAACTGCCGGAAACATGCCAATCAGAAACTGGGGTGGGATACCCAATACGACACCAAGCGGCATGAGCGCCCGAGTGGTGGCTGCCTGACTGTAGAGCAATACCGATGCAAGGAACAAACCGAAGGCAAATGTCCA
The DNA here is from genome assembly GCA_903856025.1 of uncultured beta proteobacterium. GTDB lineage: Bacteria > Pseudomonadota > Gammaproteobacteria > Burkholderiales > Burkholderiaceae_C > Rhodoferax. The sequence continues at coordinate 5,441 of CAIOAQ010000530.1, read as the reverse complement.
GGACGCCACTTTCGCCCATTCGCCGATGGCGGGAATGATCAATTCCTTATTGGCCGAGATGAAACTGTCGCCGAGCCAAGCCAGACCAAAAATGCCGATGACGGCAACCACGCCTGCACGCAGGGTGGCGGTTTTTGGCACCTCGTCAACGGGTACTTTTGTCACCAACAGCATGATGGCGGCGACGGACATCATCAGTATTTCAATGACGATGGGCATCGCCAGCGGATTTTTGGCGCCAGGGAGTTTTCTCAATTCCGGGAAAAAGCCGAAAAGTACGACCAGTGCCACGCCGGTCAGAAAAACGAAAGCCGCGAGCTTTGCCGATGGCTTGAGGGCCAGACGTTCAGAAGGCGGTTGCAGGGCGGGAATCTCCCCAGCGGCAAGGCGCGCCTGGTAGACCTTGTCGTCCTTCAGGTCCTTGCCTATGAACATGGAAACAATGGCTGCAGCAATGACGCCGATCAGGGTGGCGGGTACGCAGATCAGCAATATCTCCCGCAGTCCCCATTGGGTCAGACCTTTCTCCGCGAACAGGCCAATCATGGCCGCGGTTGCCGCTGCCACTGGACTGGCCGTGATCGCCTGTTGCGAGGCAATGGTGGCCACGGCCATAGGCCGCTCGGGGCGAATGCCGCTGCGATGCGCCGTTTCATAAATCACCGGCAGCAGCGGGTAAACGATGTGCCCGGTTCCGGCAAGAAAGGTGAAGGTCCAGGTGGTCAGCGGCGCCACGATCGTCACGTATTTTGGATTGGCGCGAATGATGCGCTCGGCGATCCCGACCAAATAGTCAATGCCACCCGCCGCCTCCATGACCGATGCGGCCATGATCACCGCCAGGATGATCAGCATCACGTCGATCGGTGGCGAGGTCGGCGTGATGCCAAATGCGCCGATCAGCACCGTCAGCCCAACGGCACCCCAGAGACCCAGACCGATGCCAGAAGAGCGCGCACCCATCCAGATGGAGGCAAGCACAACCATGAATTGCAAGAATATTGAAACAGTCATTTTCTTTTCCTCTTTCTCTTAATGGCGGGGCGAACCCGTCTGGACAACGATCATTGTTCGAACTTCGGGCTGATCAAGTTCTCGAACGAGAACACCTCGTCCCAGTGTTGCTGTGTCATCAGCTGGCGTTCATTCACGACGATGTCGTGCAGCGACTTGCCGCTCTCGTAGCCTTCGCGGGCGATCTCTGCACATTGCTTGTAGCCAAGAGACGGTTTGAGCACAGTGATGATGCCCAGCGAGTTCAGCACCATGTCCCGTGAGTGTTCGGCATTGGCGGTGATGCCCTGGATGCAATTCACATTCAGGCTGTTGACGGCGTTCTCCATGGTGGAAATGGACGTGAACAGCGCGAAGGTGATGACCGGCTCCATCACATTCAGTTGCAGTTGACCCGCCGAGGCGGCCAGCGTGACGGTCAGGTCCAGTCCAATGACCAGGAAGCTGGTCTGGTTGACCACCTCCGGTATCACCGGATTGACCTTGCCCGGCATGATGGAACTGCCCGGTTGCATCTGGGGCAGGTGGATCTCGTTGAAGCCACAACGTGGCCCCGAGGCCAGCAAGCGAAGGTCATTGCAGATTTTGGTGAGTTTGGATGCGGTGCGCTTGATCACGCCCGACAGCAACACGTAGGCACCGGTGTCGGATGTCGCCTCAATCAGGTCGCCCGCCAGGATGAAGGTGGTGCCGGTCAGTTCAGACAAGTATTGGGTCGCCAGTTCCGGGTAACCGGGCGCGGCAGTGACCGTGGTGCCGATGGCGGTCGCACCGAGGTTGATTTCGTGCAGAAACTGGCGCACTTCAGCAATGCGCTGCACTTCTTCGCCCATGGTGGTGCCCCAGCCGTGGAATTCCTGCCCCAGCGACATCGGGACGGCATCTTGCAGATGCGTTCGGCCCATCTTCAAAACCTTCTCGAATTCCTTGCCTTTGGCGAAGAACGCCGCTTGCAGCCGACGCAGCGCGTCCATGTAGCTCTCGAGCCGCAGGATCAGCGCCAGCCGGAAAGCGGTGGGATAAACATCGTTGGTGGATTGGCCGAAGTTCACATGGTCGTTGGGATTGACGTACTGGTACTCGCCCTTTTTGTGACCCAACTGCTCCAGCGCGAGATTGGCGATCACCTCGTTGGCGTTCATGTTGGTGGAGGTACCGGCACCGCCCTGGATGAAGTCGGTGACAAACTGATCGGCCATTTCGCCAGCGATCAGGCGGTCACACGCGGCTGCAATGGCATTGGCAATGTGGGCATCCAGCACGCCCAGATCCCGATTGGCCAACGCGGCTGCCTTTTTGACATAGCCAAACGCTTTGACAAAGTAGGGCTCCGTAGACATCGGAATGCCCGTGATGTGAAAGTTTTCTTTACCCCGTAAAGTTTGAACGCCGTAATACGCGGTGTTTGGTAATTTTTTTTCGCCAAGAAAGTCTTTTTCGATTCGGTAGCTCATCTGGTTCTCCACAATGGGTTGAAAGGCCGGGTTGATGTGGAAAATTCTAGGTAGATACCCTTGGTTAAAACCTCCTTGTGGTGGCGATCTATGCTGATATGCAAAAAATGCATACATATGAAATGCTGGCCTGACTGTGACAAATCAGCCGGTTGGGTATATCCGGAGGCGGTCCACAAGAGACATTCACAACGCACCATGCGTCTATCGATTTGAAATTCAGCCAGCTATCAGCACACTGGTCAGACCGCACACCCCATACGCCACTCGGCGTATTTCCCAAACCCCTGTGCTTCCCTAAAGTCACCCCATCGCCGCTTGAAAGCCTGAATCAGAACCAGGTAGACACCCGGCGACAACGGTTTCATCAACTTTTGGAGTAGCACACATGTCATCTTTGAATTCACGTCGTTTTACCCTCAAGGCGCTCACTGTCGCCGTCGCGTTGGGCACCCTGTCGGCACTGCCGGTGCAGGCCGCCGACACCATCAAGGTCGGGATCTTGCACAGCTTGTCTGGCACCATGGCCATTTCCGAGACCGTGTTGAAAGACACCGTGCTGATGGCCATTGACGAGATCAATGCCAAGGGCGGCGTGCTTGGCAAACAACTCGAACCCGTGGTGGTGGACCCGGCTTCCAACTGGCCGCTGTTTGCTGAAAAGACCAAGCAGTTGCTGGGTCAGGACAAGGTCGCCGTCATTTTTGGTTGCTGGACTTCAGTGAGCCGCAAGTCGGTGTTGCCGGTGGTGGAAGAAATGAACGGCTTGCTGTTCTACCCGGTGCAGTATGAAGGTGAAGAACTCTCCAAAAACGTGTTCTACACCGGCGCTGCACCTAACCAGCAAGCGATTCCCGCTGTGGACTATTTGATGAGCAAAGACGGCGGCGGTGCCAAGCGCTGGGTCTTGCTGGGTACCGACTATGTTTACCCCCGCACCACCAACAAAATCCTGCGCGCCTACCTGAAATCCAAGGGCGTGGCAGACAAGGACATTGACGAAAAATATACCCCGTTTGGTCACTCGGACTATCAAACCATTGTGGCTGACATCAAGAAGTTCAGCGCTGGTGGCAAGACTGCCGTGGTGTCCACCATCAATGGGGATTCCAACGTGCCGTTCTACAAAGAACTCGGCAATGCGGGCCTGAAGGCCAAGGACGTGCCGGTGGTGGCGTTCAGCGTGGGTGAAGAAGAGCTGCGTGGTGTGGACACCAAGCCGCTGGTGGGTCACTTGGCTGCCTGGAACTACTTCCAGTCCATCAAGAACCCCACCAACACCGAGTTCATTGCCAAGTGGAGCGCCTACGCCAAGGCTAAGGGCATCGCTGGCCACAAAGACAAGCCTTTGACCAATGACCCAATGGAAGCCACCTACATCGGTATCAACATGTGGAAACAAGCGGTTGAAAAAGCCAAGTCCACCGACGTGGACAAGGTCATCGCCGCGATGGCCGGCCAGACCTTCAAGGCACCCAGCGGCATCGTGAGCAAGATGGACGAAAAAAACCACCACCTGCACAAATCTGTGTTCATTGGCGAAATCAAGGCCGACGGCCAGTTCAACGTGGTCTGGAAGACACCCGGCCCCGTGAAAGCCAAGCCATGGTCGCCGTACATCGAAGGCAATGCCGCCAAGCCCGACGAACCTGCAAAGAAGTAAGAAGCTACTGCGCGGGCCAATCTGAGGCTTGCAGTGCTCGCCGTACGGATGTACGGCTGTGCGCTGCAAACCCCACCTTGGCCCGCTCGCGACGCTTCTTCCTTTCTTCGCAAGCCTTTGTTAATTACCAAAGAAATTGCAGCGTGGGCACTGGCCACCGTGCCCACCCTACAGGTTCTGACCATGTTCAAAAAAATACTTCCAATTGCTACACTGTTAATAGCTACTAGCGCTTATTCCATAGAGGCTAGCGATGTAAATGGCATCACAATTGGCGAAACCGATGCGCGGGTGGAGGCGCTGGCCAAAGCCATGTTGACGGCGGACGACAAGACGGCTGTTTTTCTGCAGGCACTGTCTGACGATGCGGTCAAAGTGGCAGGCGGCAAGGTCTTTATGCTCAAGAACGACAAAGCTTTTGATGCTGTGACAGGCGCAGACATGCCGCTGCCTGCCGATGCCGAAGACGTGATCAACAACAACCGCATGCGCGGCGAGATTGATTCGGCGTTGGCAGCGCTCAAACTGTTCTCCAAAGACGACGCGGTGCGTGCCGCCGCTGTCAAGCAGCTCCAAAGCGACGCAGACGAGAGCAAGCTGCCCTTGATTGAAAAAGCGCTGCTGACCGAACAAAACGCCGCCATCAAAGACCAACTTGGCATGGTGCGCGCCGCAGCCTTGCTCGGCAGCAGCGACAAAGCCAAACGCCTGGAAGCCGCCAAGCTGCTGGCTACCAGCGGGCAGGCCCATACCAAAACCATGCTGCTGGCCCGTTTGGAGCAGGAGCCCGACTCCGAAGTCAAAGCTGCCCTGGGTACCGCGCTGCGCCAGGTGGAATCTGCCCTGGCCTGGGGCGACAAACTGGGGGCCTTGTTCAGCGGCATCAGCCTGGGCTCGATTCTGCTGCTGGTGGCGTTAGGCTTGGCCATCACCTATGGCTTGATGGGCGTGATCAACATGGCGCACGGCGAGCTGATGATGATTGGTGCCTATGCCACCTACGTGGTTCAGGGGCTGTTTCAAAAATACCTGCCCGACGCGTTTGACTGGTACCTGCTGGCGGCGGTGCCGGTGGCGTTTTTGGCATCTGCATTGATGGGGGCTGTTTTGGAGCGCACCGTGATCCGGTTTTTATACGGTCGTCCGCTCGAAACCTTGCTGGCCACCTGGGGCATCAGCTTGATGCTGATGCAGCTGGTGCGCACGCTGTTTGGCGCGCAAAACGTTGGCGTGGAGAACCCAAGCTGGATGAGCGGCGGCATCCAGCTCATGGGCAATTTGTCGCTGCCTTACAACCGCATCATCATCAT
>CAIOAQ010000529.1 GCA_903856025.1 uncultured beta proteobacterium | reverse complement strand
TCACGTTGACCATGGTAAAACCACCATGGTGGACCAGTTGCTGCGTCAGTCAGGCACTTTCGCGGAGCATGAAAAAGTCGTTGACACCGTGATGGACAACAACGCGATTGAAAAAGAGCGCGGCATCACGATTTTGGCCAAAAACTGTGCCGTGACCTGGAAAGGCACCCACATCAACATCGTCGACACCCCCGGTCACGCGGACTTTGGTGGTGAAGTTGAACGTGCTTTGAGCATGGTGGACGGTGTGGTGTTGCTGATTGATGCCCAGGAAGGTCCCATGCCGCAAACCCGGTTTGTGACCAAAAAGGCATTGGCGCTTGGTCTGAAGCCGATTCTGGTGGTCAACAAAGTCGACAAGCCCGGTTCACGTCCTGATTTTGTGGTGAACGCCGCTTTTGATCTGTTTGACAAATTGGGTGCGACCGACGAGCAATTGGATTTCCCGGTGGTGTATGCCTCTGGTATCAACGGCTGGTCCTCTTTGGAAGAGGGCGGTCAGGGCGAACAGTGGGGCCCGGACATGTCAGCCTTGTTTGACACCATTCTGGACCATGTGCCCCATCAAGAAGGCGACCCCAGTGCACCTTTGCAATTGCAAATTTCGGCTTTGGATTTTTCCAGTTTTGTCGGCCGTATCGGCGTGGGCCGTATCAAGCAAGGTACGCTGCGGCCGATGATGGACGTGGTCGTGATGGAGGGTGAGGATGGTAAAGCGGTCAAGGGACGCATCAACCAGGTGCTGACATTCCAGGGGCTGGATCGGGTGCAGACAGACGAGGCTGGTCCGGGTGAAATTGTGCTGATCAATGGCATCACGGACATTGGTATTGGCGTGACGGTGACCGATCCGCTCAACCCAGCACCGCTGCCCATGTTGAAGGTGGACGAACCTACCTTGACCATGAACTTTTGCGTGAACACCAGCCCACTGGCCGGTCGCGAAGGAAAATACGTCACCAGCCGCCAGATTTGGGATCGTTTGCAAAAAGAATTGCAATCCAACGTGGCCTTGCGTGTCAGTGAAACCGATGAAGAAGGTATCTTCGAAGTCATGGGCCGGGGCGAATTGCACCTGACCATTTTGCTGGAAAACATGCGCCGTGAAGGTTATGAATTGGCCGTAAGCAAGCCACGTGTGGTGTTCAAGGAAGTCAACGGCGAGCGCCACGAACCCATCGAAATGGTCACCGCCGACATCGAAGAGCAACATCAGGGCGGCGTCATGCAAGCGCTCGGTGAGCGCAAGGGTGACTTGGTGAACATGGAGCCGGACGGCCGTGGCCGTGTGCGCTTGGAGTACCGGATTCCGGCCCGCGGTCTGATTGGTTTTACCAATGAGTTTTTGAACTTGACACGTGGTTCGGGTCTGATTTCCAATATTTTTGACAGCTACGAGGCTCACAAAGGTGACATCGACGGCCGCAAGAATGGTGTACTGATCTCCATGGATGCTGGTGAAATTTTCAACTACGCGTTGGGCAAGCTCGACGACCGTGGCCGCATGTTTGTCACTGCCAATGACCCGGTGTACGAAGGCATGATTGTGGGCATCCACAACCGTGACAACGACCTGGTGGTGAACGCCACGCGTACCAAGCAGCTCACCAATTTCCGTGTGTCCGGCAAGGAAGATGCCATCAAGATCACGCCTCCCATTCAGTTGACGCTGGAATATGGTGTGGAATTCATTGAAGACGACGAGTTGGTCGAGATCACGCCCAAGTCGATTCGCCTGCGCAAGCGCCACCTCTCTGAGCACGATCGTAAGAAGGCTGGCCGCAACTGCTGATCAAACCGAACGGCGTTGACTTCCCGCGCAAGCGGGAACGCACAAGCGTTGTCACTTCTGCCAGTGCAGGGGCGGCAACGCTTTTTCACGTGTGGGGTAACGGCACGTCACCGCATAGGCACATCAGCGTAAAGGTTTATTTTGAAGCTCTCCCATAACCGAGCGGTGCTCTTGATGCTGGCGGTGACCCTGATGTGGTCGATTGCCGGGGTGGTGACACGCCATCTGGAACAGGCGCGCAGTTTTGAAGTAACTTTTTGGCGGAGTTTTTTCACCGCCTTGAGTTTGTTGGTGATTCTGCCCATGTTGGGCGGGCGAGCAGCCTTTACCCGGATGCATCATGGTGGCAGGGCACTGGTGATTTCTGGTTTTCTCTGGGCAGGCATGTTCACATTTTTCATGCTGGCACTGACCTTGACCACGGTGGCCAATGTGCTGGTGATCAGTGCATTGACCCCGTTGTTCACCGCTCTAGGAGCCCGCATCTTCATTGGCCACAAGATCGCCCCTCGCACCTGGTTGGCAATTGCGGTGGCTGGCGTCGGTATTGCCTATATGTACGGCAGCCAGTTCGGGCAGGGTATGAGTCTTTGGGGTAC
>CAIOAQ010000528.1 GCA_903856025.1 uncultured beta proteobacterium | reverse complement strand
GTTCCCATCCCGATGTGGTTGCTTGGCGGGGCAACTATGGCTGGCACCATGGTCGTCATGGCAAATTTTGCCGCATTAGATGCGCTGTGGCAGGCTGCACAATTGGCTGATGTCGAAGGCGCGTTGGCATGAATGGCATCCACACTTGGCATGATCGAAAAATCAGTACTGGTATGGCACGATGCACAGTTCGAACTCGCTGCGGTCGGGATGTGGTTGTCGGGCCGCTTTACGTTACTTGGATCAAACGAGTACCCAGTGTGGCATTGCGCACAATCACCATCCTTCGGATGACTGGCATCAGCCACATTGAATTGTCCGGCCACCACCTGTGGTCGGGTCTGAAAGCCGAGATATCCATTCATCGGGTATGGATCCATACTCATCCACACACTGTTGGTTTCATGGCAAGACGCACAGTTTCCATTTGATCCAGCATGAATCATGGCAGCGGTTGGTGCGGGTCGTTGAAATCCCGTACCGGGACCAGTCAATTTTGTTGCTGTTGCAGACGTGACACCGGAAGGCACACTGCCCAAATGACAACTCTCACATTTGGTAGTCGTTGGCAGATGAGAATTGGGGCCAGGTCCACTGCTTGACGGCATCACAACGATGCTATTGACGCCATAAAACGTACTTGTCGAAACATTTGGACCATGACAGGCATCACAACCAGAAACGATCCCTGCGTGACTCATCTTTCCACCACCAAATGACGCGAAATTATTGGACCTCGCACCGTCAATGTGGCATGTGGAGCAATCAGTGACTGCCGGATTGGGCAAGTGACCTGATGGCATCCCTGTCGCGCGCACTCTGTCATGGCAATTGGCACAAAGCGCGTTGGCAGGCAACAGAGAGTGATCAAATTTCAACGCCGGAAGAAACGCTGTCGTGTCATGGCATGCACCGCAACTCAATATGGTAGGGACATGTGTCGAGGGTTTGCCCTTGCCATGCACATTGTCATGACAGCTTGCACATGTGCCTGGTTGCACGTTAACGTGCGTAAAGACCGTGCCGATTGCTCCGCTAAATCCAGAGATGCTGGAAAAACTCACCAATGATGCCGCATGGCAGGTATCGCACGCTGCATTGGTAGGAATATGGGAAATTGACTTGGCGGTCGCTCCACGGGGATTGTTTTGCACATGGCAAGTCGCACAGTCTTTGGGCGTTCCTTTGAAAATGCCATTGATGTGACAGGTTTCACATCGAACATTTTCATGTTGTCCGTTTAGGACATATCCTGTGCTCAAGTGATCAAACTTGACTCCAGGTTGCTGCGCCAAAGCCAAGCCTCCTGCACACACTTGAAAGAAACATATCGCGGCCAGCATCCATTGGCACAAAGACAGAAAAGAATGGCTACCGTAGCGTTTTCCACCAGAGAAAGGCGAAGTCAATTGCACCTCACTGGGATGTCCTTTGTCCACACCCGAACACCGAGCCCGAGAGAGACCGGTGCCTAGAACTGTCAATATATTAAGCATCAATTACTCCGTGTCCGAACTTGATCGACATTGAACCCAAAACACACCAAGCAGCATCCATGTGTTCAGGCCTACGATCGTAAAGCCTGGCAGCCCAACTCAAGCGGAACTCAACAGACAACAATGTATGCAAATGTAAATTCCCGCCGACGACAGTCTAAATTTTTCATGAAAAACCATCCATCATCAGCTAAGAGCAGCCTTCACTCCCCCCTGCATCTTGGCAACCCATTCTGCGGCGCAATGCGCCATGTCCATGTCCACGTGACATGAAACTAGCCACTGGTCACGCCTTGCATAGTCAAGTTTGATGATGACTTGCCTTGGCCTCCTCAGCGAGTCTCGTTTCCTCATACTGCATAGAAAGAATAGAGCTATGTACAAAATCATGACTATGCTCATGTGTGGAACGTTGAAATTTTTTTATACCAACCACCATACCTAGCCAGAATGTAAAAAATGTCAAAAACAAAAGAACAAAAAATAAGATGAACAAATCAAACCCGCCCTGCCCAAAATCGATCTGCAAACGCGCGGCAAACCACATTTCTATCGCTGCAAAAAGCGTCGACAACAACACAGCAAATTTCTTGCTGTTCTTGGCAGTGATGAGATTAAATGCAACCAGCAAAAAACCCGTCATTCCGACAATCAAGGGAACACTAACCAGAATAACCAATAAATTCGAAATCTTCGTCATGTGCTAGTAACCATCCATTTGATCGAACTCCCAAACAAGGAACCAAGAAATTTCCACTGAACATCCAAATATTTGATTTATCACTCTCCGTTGTGAGTATCCAAACATCACACTGCATATTGATATGCAGCCCTGGTCAAAGCAGTCCAATACTTGAGGGCGTCAGTGTTGCCTGACATTATGGATTAAAAAACTTAAGACGACCTGAATGCCTCGCGGCCATTTGAAGTGGCATTCGGTCGGCTTTCAGGCAATTGTTTTTCCTGTTATCGCGCTTGATCCAGTCTGGGTGACAATTCCATCCATGTCTGAATCCATCCTATCCGTACAACACTTGGTCAAACGCTATGGCCATGCGACCGTGGTCAACGACATGTCGTTTGAGATTGCGCCGGGCGAATGCCTGGGCGTGATCGGACCCAACGGTGCAGGCAAAACCACCACCATCCGCATGTGCCTGGGATTGACCGTGCCCGACCATGGCACGGTCACCGCTTTTGGTCTGCAAATGCCTCGTGACGCTTTAACCATCAAAGCGCAATTGGGCGTGGTAAGTCAGATGGACACGCTGGACCCCGATTTCAGCTGTGCTGAGAACCTGCTGGTCTATGGCCGCTATTTCGGCATGAAGGACGCACAGATTCGTGAGCGCATTCCTGCGCTGCTGGAATTTGCGTCACTCACCGCCAAAGCCAATGCCAAACCGGGTGAGTTGTCTGGCGGCATGAAGCGCCGCCTCAGCCTGGCCCGTGCGCTGGTCAACAACCCGCGCCTGCTTTTGCTGGACGAACCCACCACCGGACTGGACCCCCAGGCACGCCACTTGATGTGGGAGCGCCTGCAACTGCTTCTAACCGAGGGTAAATCCATTTTACTCACCACCCATTTTATGGACGAGGCCGAACGCCTGTGCAGCCGATTGCTGGTGGTGGACCACGGTAAAAAGATTGCCGAAGGTGCGCCGCGTGATCTGATCGCGAAATACTTGGAACCTGATGTGGTGGAAGTCTTTGGCGGCGGCGCCCTCGCCTTGGTGGACTCGCCCCTGAAAGCGCTGGCCGCGCGTGTGGAGGTCAGCGGTGAAACGGTGTTCTTCTACACCAGTGAGGCCAAACCACTGATGCAGGCGTTGACGGCTTACCCGCAACTGCGCACCCTGCACCGCCCGGCCAATCTGGAAGATTTATTCCTCAAGCTCACAGGTCGGCAGATTCGGGAGGAGGCTTGATACTATGAAATCAGAAGCAATACATTTAAATAGCACAGGGGCTACAAGCCAAAATAACGTATCAATATGGCGCGCACCTCAACTCTCGATGCGCTGGTGGCCGGTGTTTTTGCGCAACCTGCTGGTGTGGCGCAAACTGGCGATACCCAGTCTGGTGGGTAACATTGCCGAACCTCTGATGTGGTTGGTGGCCTTTGGTTATGGCATGGGTGCGCTGGTGGGACACATCACGGTGGACGGCGTACAGGTGCCCTATATTTTGTTTCTGGCCAGTGGCTCCATTTGCATGAGCGCCATGAATGCCGCCAGTTTTGAAGCCTTGTACTCGGCTTTCAGCCGTATGCATGTGCAAAAAACCTGGGACGGCATCATGAATGCACCGGTGAACTTGGACGACATCGTGATGGCCGAAATGCTATGGGCTGCGTTCAAGTCACTGTTCACCGTAACGGCCATTTTGGGTGTCATGCTGGCACTGGGCATCAGCTACAGCCCCAAACTGTTGATGGCTTGGCCGGTATTGCTGGGTGTAGGCATCACCTTCAGCTGCGTGGCACTGATCTTCAACGCGTTGGCCAAAGGTTATGACTTTTTTACCTATTACTTCACGCTGTTTCTGACACCCATGATGTTTTTGAGCGGTATCTTCTTTCCGCTGGAGCAATTACCTGCCGTGGTGCGTGCCATCTCGCAGTGGTTACCGCTGACCAATGCTGTCGCACTGGTGCGCCCGCTGTTCATGGACCATTGGCCCACTGACTGGCTGCGTCCGCTGGCGGTATTGGCGTTCTACGCCGCCGCGGGGTTCTGGGTGGCGTTGGCGTTGACCCGCAAACGTTTCAAGATTTAGTACTTCTAAGAAAAAATAGCGCGATCGACCGGCCATATGCCGCTATTTTCTCGGATCAAATCGAGGTGAATGTTTGATCAGGAAGGGTTTCATCCTCAAGTCTTCCTTGATCACATGGCTGATCAGCCAGTCCCGCAAAAACGCAACAAAGTGCTCGCCGGCTGCTTGCGTAAACGTCTCGCCAAGCTCCTGCCTGACCTGTTCAAAGTGCACCACCAACGAGGCATGTGATGCATGCATGCGGTCAACATCGGGGAAGCCTGCGGCCACTGCTATCAGCTCTTCCCTCGCAAAGTGGATTGCGGCGTAATTTGCCAGATCAGCTAAAACGCCTGTCAGACCTTGCATGTTTTGTAACTGGACGTTCTGCTCGGCCCGGTTGATCAAGCCAATCAAATGCTTGTGGTCCTCATCAATCAGGTCATTGCCCACGCTAAGCTGTTCTCGCCATTCCAGCGCCATGAAAATTCCTCCTTGAAAAGCACCACCACTAATTTGTAAACTGCATTACTTTACTGGACAGTGCTAAGTTCTCGCTGCGATTCAGTCGGTTTCTTTGATCAGCCGCAGGGTTGACAATTCCGT
>CAIOAQ010000527.1 GCA_903856025.1 uncultured beta proteobacterium | reverse complement strand
GAAAGTATTGAATGAGCGAATCCAGCCACCCCACCCCATCAACCCGGCCACCGCGTCAATCCCGTAAGGGTTTGACCAATACCGGCGTGCGAAAGGCTGCCAGCAAGTCGGACCGCTCGCGTGCGCGCGAATTCGCCGTGCAGGCGCTTTACCAGTTGCTGGTCGGCAAGAACGACGCAGATGCAGTGGACGTCTTCACCCGTGATCTCGCAGGGTTCAACAAAGCCGACTCGGCCCACTTTGATGCCTTGCTGCACGGCTGTGCCGAACAGGCAGATGCTCTCAATGCCCTGATCTTGCCCCTGCTGGACCGCAAACTCAGTGATATCTCACCGGTTGAGCACGCGGTGATGTGGATTGGTGCCTACGAGCTGCAGCACTGCCTCGATGTGCCGTGGCGCGTGGTGATCAATGAATGTGTGGAGTTGGCCAAAGAGTTTGGCGGCACCGACGGCCACAAGTACGTCAACGGCGTACTCAACTCACTGGCACGCCAGCTGCGTGAGGCCGAAGTGGCAGCCGACAAGGGTGCGCGGTAACACCCGTGATGCAAATCTCAAAACGCGCCCAGCGCATTGAGCCGTTTTATGTGATGGAAGTGGCCAAGGCCGCCAGCGCGGTGGCCGCCAAGGTGGCTCACACCGATTCGCCCATGGTGTTTCTGAACATTGGCGAGCCCGACTTCACGGCCCCGCCACTGGTGCAAGAAGCGGCTGCCAGGGCGATTCATGATGGCTTGTCGCATTACACCCCTGCCACCGGCTTGCCCGAACTGCGCGAACGCATCAGCGCCTGGTACCAAAGTCATTTTGGGGCGCAAGTACCCGCCAACCGCATTGTGATCACCGCAGGTGCTTCAGCTGCACTGCAGTTGGCCTGCCTGGCACTGATCGAAGCCGGTGACGAAGTCTTGATGCCGGACCCCAGCTACCCGTGCAACCGACACTTTGTATCAGCCGCCGAGGGCACGGCCGTGCTCATCCCCACCACTGCCACCGAACGCTTTCAGCTCAGCGCCGACAAGGTCTCTGAAGCCTGGAACACCCACACACGTGGCGTGTTGCTGGCCTCACCATCCAACCCGACAGGGACTTCCATTGCGCTATCAGAAATGCAGCGCATTCATGAGGTAGTTCAAGGGCGGGGGGGCATTTCTATCATTGATGAAATTTACCTGGGTTTGAGCCACGAGGCCGAATACGGCCAGACCGCGCTGGCATTGGATGACCAGATCATCAGCATCAACAGTTTTTCAAAATACTTCAACATGACCGGCTGGCGACTGGGCTGGTTGGTGGTGCCTGAGAATCTGGTCCCGGTGATTGAGCGCTTGGCCCAAAACCTGTTCATTTGCCCCAGCACCATCTCGCAATACGCCGCGCTGGCTTGTTTTGAAGCCAGCAGCTTGACCGAGTACGAGCGTCGACGCGCAGAGTTCAAGGCGCGTCGTGACTACTTTATTCCCGCACTCAACACTATAGGATTGACTGTTCCGGTGATGCCAGACGGTGCATTTTATGCATGGGCAGATTGCTCAGCAGCCTGCCAGAAACTGGGGGTCAAGGACAGTTGGGATTTGGCCTTTGAAGT
>CAIOAQ010000526.1 GCA_903856025.1 uncultured beta proteobacterium | reverse complement strand
TAAACTGGCTTGTAGCCCTCGTCAACAAAGCGCAATCCGCTATCGACTTCATAGTACAAAAGGAATTCACCATGCTTGACCTTGAACTCAAAACCCAACTGGCCGCTTACCTGGAGCGCGTCACGCTGCCGTTTGAGATGGTGGCGAGCCTGGACGATTCCGACAACGCCCGCCAAATGCGCGAGCTGTTGCAGCAAATTGCAGGCATGTCCGCCAAGATCAGCCTGCGCCTGGACGGCAACGATGCGCGCAAGCCATCGTTCACACTGCAACGCACCGGCACAGCCACCGGTCTGCGTTTTGCAGCCATTCCACTGGGGCATGAATTTACCTCGCTGGTGCTGGCGCTTCTGTGGACCGGCGGCCACCCGCCCAAGGTCGAGCCAGAGGTGATTGAACAAATCAAGGCCATCGACGGTGACTTCAATTTTGAGATTTACATGTCGCTGTCATGCCACAACTGCCCGGACGTGGTGCAGGCGTTGAGCCTGATGGCGATCTTCAACCCCCGCGTTCGCACCACGGTGATTGACGGCGGGCTGTACCAGGTTGAGGTGGATGCCCGCCAGATCATGGCGGTGCCGTCGATCTACCTCAACGGGCAGTTCTTTGAATCGGGCCGCATCACGCTGGAAGAAATTTTGCGCAAGCTCGGGCCGGATGCCGCCGCACATGAAGCCGCCAAACTAAACGCGCAAGCACCGTATGACGTGTTGATCGTCGGCGGTGGCCCGGCCGGAGCCGCCGCAGCGGTGTACGCCGCGCGCAAAGGCATTCGCACCGGCATCGCCGCCGAACGCTTTGGCGGCCAGGTCAATGACACGCTGTCCATTGAAAACTATGTCTCGGTGATGGAAACCGACGGCCCCAAATTTGCAGCCGCGCTGGAAGCCCATGTGCGCGCCTACGACGTGCAGATCATGAACCAGCAGCGCGCCGAAAAGCTCATCCCCGCCACTGCCCTGGGGGGATTGATTGAAATCCAGTTGGCCAACGGCGGCTCGCTGCAGAGCAAAACCATCATCCTGAGCACCGGCGCGCGCTGGCGCCACGTCAATGTGCCGGGCGAAGCACAGTACAAAAACAAGGGCGTGGCGTATTGCCCGCATTGCGACGGCCCGCTGTTCAAAGGCAAACGCGTGGCCGTGATTGGCGGAGGCAACTCCGGGGTAGAGGCGGCCATCGACCTGGCAGGCATCGTGTCGCATGTGACGCTGATCGAGTTTGACACCAAGCTGCGCGCCGACGCGGTGCTGGTCGACAAACTGCGCAGCCTGTCCAATGTGGTGATCCACACCAACGCACAAACCACCGAAATCACCGGGGATGACCAGAAGGTCAACGGCTTGAGCTACCAGGACCGCGCCAGCGGCGTGGTGCACCACGTCGAACTGGAAGGCGTGTTCGTACAGATTGGCCTGGTGCCCAACACCGAATGGCTCAAAGGCACGCTGGAACTCACCAAACACGGCGAGATCGTGGTCGATGCACGGGGTCAAACCTCACTGCCCGGTGTGTTTGCCGCCGGCGATGCCACCACGGTACCGTTCAAACAAATCATCATCGCCACCGGTGACGGGGCCAAGGCCGCGCTGGGTGCGTTTGACTACTTGATGCGCCTGCCTGCGGTGTGAGTTTGCCTTGAAGTAAATGCGGGGAAACCCGCATTTGCACGGTACGCCATGGAAGGGTCGCTCGCATAGAATTCAAGGCCATTTCCTGCGTTGGGGAATCGCCTTGACTCTTCAGCGACACGGAAAAATCTCATGCAGTGTTTTTTGAAAATGACCAACACGCGGAAGTGGACACGCTCCAAGCGTGCCCATTTTCATGCCCGATGCATGGGTGCATTGATCGCCCTGTGCTGCAGCACATCCACCCAGGCCGCCGTGCTGCTGGCCGATGCCAGCGAATTGATGCAACTCTCGCTGGATGACCTGTTGCACGTGGAGGTGCAAAGTGCCTCCCGTTACGCCCAGCCACTGGCAGACTCGCCAGCTTCGGCGACGGTGATCGACCAGGAAGAATTACGCCACCACAGTTACCGCAACCTGGCTGAAGCGCTGTCCACCGTGCGCGGGGTCTACCTCAGCAATGACCGCAACTACAGCTACCTTGGCGTGCGTGGCTTCAACCGCCCTGGTGACTACAACTCCCGCATCTTGCTTTTAACCGACGGTGCCCGGCGCAACGACACCTTGTTCGACCAGGCGCAACTTGGCAATGAAGCACCGATCGAGATCGACTGGGTCAAGCGGCTGGAATTTGTCGCAGGCCCCTCGTCTGCCGTCTATGGCTCGAATGCGCTGTTTGGCAGTGTCAATGCCGTGATGCTCGATGGTGGCGACATCCAGGGCACACGCCTCACCGCAGACACCGGCAGCGGTTCCAGCCAGCGCCTGGGGCTGATGGCGGGCCAACGGGTAGACAGTGAACGCGACTGGTTTTTTGCGTTGACTGCCTACAACGCGCGTGGCAACGACCTGTATTTTCCCGAGTTTGACACCAGCAGCAGTCAAGGCTGGGCGCGGGGTCTGGACGGCGAGAACTACCAAAAAGCTTACGGCAAGTACCGCTTTGGCAACTGGCGCTTGAGCGCCAACTTGAGTTCACGCGACAAAAATTTGCCCAACGCACCGTTCACG
>CAIOAQ010000525.1 GCA_903856025.1 uncultured beta proteobacterium | reverse complement strand
GGGATATGCGCTGGTACAACTCACCATTAACTTTGAGTTCATTGATCGTTTTAAACGACCACGCACCATAAAGCAACAACCCAGCAACGAACAAACCCAGCAACAACATGAAGCGGGTACGGATTTTCAGGTTTCCCATGGCGACCTTAAGCAAAAATTAAAACGTATTCGCAACCGTTTTACCACCAAAGAGCGACTTGTGCTTTGAACGTGTTCCGGGTCTATTTGCCCTGAATCGCTGGCATCGAATCCTGTTCTTTCATCGCCAACAACAAGGCAGGCAGTTCAATGGGTTTGAACAATACAGGCCACCGCGAAGAATGGACCACTTCAATGCCGTCTGGAGAGGTATCCCCCGTCAATATCGCCGCCTTCACCGGTTTTGATGAGCGTTGCTCCAGCAACCGAAGAAACTCAATCCCATTGAGGTCAGGCAAGCGAAGATCTGAAAGATAAAAATCGG
Organism: uncultured beta proteobacterium; assembly: GCA_903856025.1. Lineage (GTDB taxonomy): Bacteria > Pseudomonadota > Gammaproteobacteria > Burkholderiales > Burkholderiaceae_C > Rhodoferax. The sequence continues at coordinate 4,516 of CAIOAQ010000525.1, read as the reverse complement.
CCTCGTGGGTCTGGGCATGGGCCAATGCATCCTTGGCGCAGGCAAAAGCGGTCACTTGCATTCCCAGGGAGTCCAACAGCAATGTCAGCGCTTTTGACACCATGCTGTCATCTTCAACCACGACGACCCGCCGTGATTGAATCGTGGCAAGTTTGCCGTCTATTCCCACACGGATGTTTCTGTCAGCGGTCACGGTTGTTTCAGTCAAGGGCAGGTAAAACTCAAAGACACTTCCCCGCCCCGGCTGGGAGCGAAACGTCACGGTGGTCTTCAGCAAACGGGCCAATCGTTTGACAATGGCGAGTCCGAGTCCCAGCCCCTTGGTGCGGTCGCGCTCAGGGTTGTTGATCTGCAGATATTCCTCGTAAATAGCCTCTTTATGTTCGGCCGCAATACCCATGCCGGTGTCCCACACCTGAATGAGTCCCTGCGTGCCCCGCCGGCGCACGCTCACCAGAACACCACCATATTCGGTGTATTTGATGGCATTGCCCACCAGATTGCCAAGCAGACTGTTCAATAATTTGCGATCCGCGCAGACCGCCATGTCACCGCTTGAGCGCGCCAGGCGCAGGCTCAATGACTTGGCTGAAGCCAAGGGCCAGAACTCGCCATCCATGGCTTGCAACATGGCCCCGACGCCAACGGCTTCAAAATGAGGGACAACCGCCCCGGCATCCAGCCTTGAAATGTCGAGCAAGGCATTCAGCAGATCGCCCAAACTCTGCACCGACAAGGCAAGAAGGTCGTTGATATGCTGTTGCTCCTCGTTCAAGCCCGTCCTACGCAGCGCATGTTGGAACAGCGCGATGGCCTGAATCGGCTGACGCAGGTCGTGGCTTGCGGCAGCAAGAAACCGGGATTTGGCCAGATTGGCCGCCTGTGCGGCATCCCTCGCATTGGCCAGTTCATGGAGTGATTTGTCCCGCTCTGAGAGGTCTCGCCCGAGTGCCAGGTATTGATCACCTGCAAGACGTTGTACCACCAGGTCAAGAGGCACGGTGGAGCCGTCAGAGCACAAAAGTAACCAGCGACTTTCGACCACGGCACCGGCATCGGCCAAACCCAGATCTGGTGCAATACGTGAAACTTCTTGAGGGGCAACAATATCCACATTCCGCAGCCGCAACATGTCCTCACGGCTGTATTTCGCCAGGCGACAGGCCTCGGCATTGACATCCAGCAGATTGCCTTCCAGATCGCTGACAAAGATCGCTTCTTTGGCGCTGTCAAAAATATCACGCGCCAGTTGGAGGCGTTGCTCGGCTTTTTTGGAATCGGTGATGTCTCTGCCAATGCCAACAAATACAAACGAGCCGTCGTTGGGGTCTGTCACCCGGGACCCGTTTGCGCGATACCACTTATAGGCCCCATCCTTGCAGCGAACCCGGTATTCCACACCGCCTTTTTTTTGACCGGTCTGCATGACTTCCTGCAATATTTCAATGCACCCTTGAACATCTTCAGGATGAACGAATGGTGCAAAGGGTTGACCCAAGGTGTCGTGGATCTCATACCCGAACGCTTCGGTCCACTGGGGTGAGACATAACTGAAAATTCCAGACGAAGTCAGCGCAAAGAGCACATCGTTGGCGTTCTCCACAAAAGTCCGAAAACGCAACTCACTTCGGGTCAAGAGCTTTTCAATGCGGTTTCTCTCCGTGATGTCACGGCAGAGCGCGATGATTTTTCGCTCATCACCTTCCCCGACAACTGTCGCATTGACTTCGACCGGTGTGATGCGGCCACCGGCTTGCTCATAGTCCAGCGCAAAGTCCCTGATAAACCCGTCTTTCAGGCATTGGGCGACTGCTGAGCTGTTCTTGTCCGCGTGGTAGGCGGCGGTCCAGTCCAACACCGACCTCCCCAGGATGTCGCCAAGATGGACGTGCCCCGTCATGCGCACATATTCCGGGTTGGCGTCGATGACCTTGCCCTGGGTATCGATAATGAGGTACCCGGTGCCGGTCGTTTCTACCAAGGCGCGGTATTTTTCCTCGCTGGCCCGCAGAGCGTTGCTGACCGCCTTGCACTCAGCAACATCACCCGCACTTGGGGCTGTGGCTGGGAAACCTTGGTCATCCATGGATTTTTCAGCCATGGATTGACGCTCTGCAGCTTTGGATTGCATGGACATTGATTCCCTCAAGAACAATGGCGGCCTCGAAAGCCCGAACCGCGTGGGATCTCCAGTTTATACGGCCATCACGTCATCCAGCCAACCAAAGACATCACCAGCGTGATCGTCACCAACGCGAGCACCGTGGACACCGCCATGCTGGCAGTGACCAAGTCTTGCGCCACCTCGTAACGCTGGGCAAACAAAAATACGTTGGCCCCAACCGGGAGCGACGCGGTGATGATCATCACCGTCAAAGGCAGGCCGGTGATCCCCATGGCCCAACCCAGTGCGGTCACCAGCGCTGGCAAAACCAGGTTTTTCAGCATACTCAGGGCCAGCGCCGATTTGAGGTGGGGTCCAATCTGTACCTGGGTCAAGGTCACACCAACCAGCAGCAGCGCGATGGGGCCAAAGGCATTGCCCAGCAAATGCAGCGGCTGGTCGACCACTGCGGGCAAGCTCAGGCCGGTCTGTGCAAACAACAACCCCAGAATGATGGGAAAGGGCACCGGATGAAAAATGCCTGACTTCACCGCGGCCAACACGGTGAGCAGCATGTGGTGTCTGCCACCTTGACCATCGCGACGACCTTCATGCGCCGTCACCGTCTCCAGCACCACCGTGGTCAACGTCAGCAAAATCAATGAATGCACCGAAATCAGGGTGAACAAGGTCACCAACCCGGCCTTTCCGTAAGCCAGGCCGATCAGTGGGATGCCAATCATGACAGTGTTGCTGAAAGAAACCGTCAACGCCAACACCGCTGAGCGTCGGCTCACCCCTTGTTGCAGCAGCAGGCTGGTGAACAGCAACAAGGCAGCCACAAAATACATGGCCACCGGTTTGAAGTTGAGTTGCTCCACATGCACCGTGCTCATGGTGCGAAACAACAATGCCGGTGTCAGCACCATGAACACCAGGTTGGACAAGTCTTTTGAGGCTGCAGCCCTTATCCAACCGACACGACAAGCTATAAAACCAATAGCAATCAACAGCACCACAGGCAACAGGGATGAGACAACCGGGTTATTCACATGAACCGATCAAAAAGCTGCGATTTTGACCGAAAACACACCGCGATGCGTCTGCGCAAAACAGGCCCCAATACCCTGGAGCCGACGAAAAACGAAGGAATTTATCGACCTGCGTTCTTGGCACTCTCTGCCATTTTGGACCTGAGCACCCCATAGGCCACGCCCAAGCCCACAATCATGGCGGCAATCACCACCACACTCATGACACCGTAATCGGTAGAAAAGAGATCCTGAAGTGCTTTCATGGTGTACGCCCTTAAAAACGTGAATGACAGAACAGAAATAACCAACCTGCGCTAACTATGCACTACCAGGGGCATCTGGCAAATGACAAAAATCACATGCAGCTTAAAAACCCGCCCGTTGCTACCCTCATCTCACCGCCACACTGTCCTTGATGCGGTAGTAAAGGCCATAGGGGTCATCTGCCAAAACCGCAAATTTACCCTCGACCACCACCGGTTCCATGGTGTATTTCACGGCATTTTTGGTGAACACCTCCACCATACTCTCCGGCCCGCCCGGTGTGCAAAACGCACAAGTCAGGGGCACCGAGGTCAGCAAAAAATGCTTTTGCTTTTCGCCGGGCTCCAGCGGCATCATGAATCCCTGCACACGCTGGACTTTGTCGTTCAGTGCTTGAACCGTCGCCGGAAAGACCGGCAACACGCGCTTGTTCACGACTTTGGGCTTCACATCCGTCAGCACCGACCAGGGCAAGACATCCGCCCGCTCGGTCAGGGGCGCAAATGGGCTGTTGGGGCTGTGAATGCCAGGGCCTGAGCCTGCCGGTAATCCCCCCACAATGGGCGAACTCAGTTGCGCCCAACTGCCTGTTGGCAAAAGACAGGCCGACAACGACACCGCCAGTACCATCACCATGGATTTCATCGGCGTGGCCACGGTTTTATCGAATGCTTTGAATGGGTTCATGCTGCAGCCTCTCAAGTTGTCGATCATGTTAATGCGTGTGCTTCATGCCGCAAAACTTGCCAATCGCCAAGCCCTTGCATTCCATCAGCAATTGCGCCTCACACACCGCATCGGACTTGCCCGATTCAAGGCACTTGGCGGCGTTTTCATGTGCCGTCGCCATTGCCCGGTGACGCGCAATGTCTTCTTTGGTGGCTTGATCAAGCTGGGCCGAATATGCTACAAAACAGATAGCTGTCAGCGCAAGGGTGACGAGGGCTAGCATGTATTTTTTCATAGTTCATTTTCCTTGTAAAAGTTCCAACACACTCACACGGTACGCCCCCAGCACCGGCAAAATTGCCGCCACCAGCGACACCACCAAGGCCACAACGGGCACCACCCACAAATCCGTCGGCCAGGCCATGCCGCCAATCAGCAGCGAGTT